>NZ_AICU01000025.1:0-56494 GCF_000257865.1 Streptococcus mitis SK575
TTTTGATTTTCATTGAGTATAAGATAAAAGCAAATGGCTACCAAGTGATGTAGCTCTTTTGATTTATACAAGTAAATTACCATGCAAAAGCTGTTGTTGGAGCATTGAGCGCTTCTAACCATTGTTTATTTTTCGCAGGGCAAAGAGTTACGGATATACCTGCCATATCCAGACTGGTCATAAATTTTCCTGATTTTATAAAGGTTATAGTGACTCCTTCAATTTCTAAGAGTTGAAGGAGATCGTTGATAAATATGCCCATTTCTAGGTTGCTAGTAGTGCCTAGATTATTTACAAGCAATATAAATTGATCACCCTTCTTCCAATGATAGTGCAATCTTAATTTACTTATAATTTCATTTGCAAGGATTTCCGATGATTGGAATGGGACGATACGATAGCCTTCTTCGCCATGTATCCCAATACCATAAGAAATATTTCCTTCTTCCAAGTTAAATAGTGGACGGGTGGCTTGGGGGAGACTAGCAGATTTCGTTGCAAAGCCAATTGTTGCGATTTCGGGAGCAAGTTCATGACCTAAATCAGTTAGTTGCTCGATGTCGGCACCATTTTGAGCTGCATATCCTAGAACTTTATGAAGTAAAATAGTCCCTGCAAGCCCTCTTCCTCTAATTTGAAATCTATTGTGAGGTTCAATAGAAATATCGTCGTGTGCTAGACTATAGCCGACCTTAATTCCTTCTTGTCTAGCAGTATTAATGGCCCAGCTAAATTCTTTGATGTCTGCTTCGAAATTTTTTATAATGATGAAGACACCGTGACCATTGTTTAAAAAACGAATGGACTCTAAGATTTCAGTTCTTGTAGGAGGAGTAAATAATTGGCCATAGATAGCAGCAGTAAGCATTCCTTCTCCCACATATCCAATATGCGCAGGTTCGTGACCGGAACCTCCACCCGACAATATTGGAACCTGATGAGGATTGCGATTTTTTTGATAGACTAGTGGTAAAGTAGGGTGTTTTTCTAATTCAGGATGACTGCTGACAGTTGCCGAAATGTAACTTGAAATAATTTTCTGTTTATGATTTGAAATAAATGTCATTGTGGTCTCTTTCCAATAATTGTCATGATTAGAAAGTCTGGTTGTGGAACTGGACTTTTTTTATTGACGTAAGCCTTCACGATTTCTGCTAGAGCATGTGAATGATAGTCTAACAAAAAACAAGTATAAGCAGATGAATCGATATCAATCTGACCGTATTCTCTTAAAATTTTTGATACAAGCAAGCGACAGTAGCTGATAAAGTGGTCATAGAAGTTATTTTGCCCTTGAATATCAAAAAGTTGAATATAAAAGTCACGCTCTTGTTCGAAATAAAAAAATAATTCTTGTAATAGTTTTTGACCTGAAATGAAGTCCAAGTTATTGGTAATATACTCGGTTAAGTCAGTTTCAAATATCCAGTCTAGCAGTTCATATTTGTCAAGAAAGTGATTGTAAAAGGTCTGTCTACGAATGCCAGCTGATTCCATGATATCTACAATAGAGATTTTATCAAATTCTCTAGTAGCTAATAGGTCTCTAAATGCCTTGGCAATCCGTTTTTTTGTAATAAGTGATGATGCCATAGGAAGCCTTTCTGTTACTTACTTCATTTTACCAAAAAAATGTTTTAAACGGGTTTAAAAGGGGACAAATAATAGAATCTGTCCCTTATCAGCCAGCGATAAAAAATATATAATGAAAGCGAAAACAAAGGTACATGCCGAAAGGAGTTTCTCATGAAAAAAATTATAAATGAACCGACACAAGTTGTTGATGAAATGTTGCAGGGATTGTCATTCATGCATGATGACTTGGTTCAACGCTTAGATGGTTTTGATGTCATCGTTAGAAAGGCAGAAAAGACAGGAAAAGTTGGACTCATTTCAGGTGGAGGTTCAGGACATGAACCAAGTCATGCTGGATTTGTAGGAGATGGAATGTTGTCTGCTGCCATTTGTGGAGCAGTCTTTACTTCACCTACTCCGGACCAAATTTTAGGAGCCATTAAGGCGGCTGATGAAGGTGCTGGAGTTTTCATGGTCATCAAGAACTATTCTGGTGACATTATGAACTTTGAAATTGCACAAGAACTTGCTGAAATGGAAGGTATTGATGTAGCAAGTGTAGTGGTTGATGATGATATCGCTGTTGAAAATAGTCTCTATACCCAAGGTCGTCGAGGTGTCGCAGGTACTATATTAGTCCATAAAATTTTGGGTGCTGTAGCTCGTTCTGGTAAATCATTATCTGAAATGAAGGACTTGGCCAATAAACTTGTCTTAGAAATTAAAACAATTGGGCTGGCCCTGTCTGGAGCAACCGTTCCTGAAGTTGGGAAACCAGGATTTGTTTTAGAAGATGATGAATTTGAATATGGTGTTGGTATTCATGGTGAGCCAGGATATAAGAAAGAGAAAATGCAACCCTCAGCACAATTGGCCTCAGAATTGGTTGAAAAATTATCTGAAGGTTTCCAACTTAAGACTGGTGAACGCTATGGCCTTCTCATTAATGGTTTAGGAAGCACTCCTCTTATGGAACAATACGTATTTGCAAATGATGTGGCTAAATTACTCCATGAAAAAGGTGTTGAGTTGGCATTTAAGAAAATTGGAAACTATATGACATCAATCGATATGGCTGGCTTGTCATTAACATTGATTCGATTGGCAGATGATGAGTGGTTGGATGCTCTAAATGCACCTGTTACTACCCCAGCTTGGTAAAACTCAAGGAGGAAATGTCGCATGAATGCTGAACAAGCTCTTGAATGGATGAAGCTTTTTAATGAAAAGATTCAAGAACAGAAAGATTACCTTAGTGAGCTAGACACCCCTATAGGAGATGGAGACCACGGTGGAAATATGGCGCGTGGAATGGCTGCAGTTATGGAAAACTTAGAAGGAAAGCAATTTGAAACAAGCAGTGATGTGTTTAAACTTGTCTCAATGCAATTACTGAGCAAGGTAGGCGGTGCTTCTGGTCCCTTGTATGGCTCTGCTTTTATGGGCATGGCCAAGGCTGATTCAAATTCGAAAATAGAGGAAATCTTACAAAGCGGTTTGGATATGATTGTCAAACGTGGGAAAGCAGAAGTTGGAGAAAAGACAATGGTTGATGTTTGGATTCCTGTTATTGCCGCTTTGTCTGCTGGTCAATTGACTCAAGAGGTTATTGATAAGGTAGTGAATGCTACCAAAGATTTACTTGCAACTAAAGGAAGAGCATCTTATGTAGGAGAACGTTCTCTTGGACATATTGATCCTGGATCATTCTCATCAGGATTACTCTTTACTGCTCTTTTAGAAACTGGGGTGGTTTAATGGGAAGTATTGGTCTTGTTATCGTTTCACATTCCAAACACATTGCACAAGGTGTCGTTGAACTGATTAGTGAAGTAGCTAAAGATGTTCCGATTACTTATGTAGGAGGAACCGAAGATGGAGGAATTGGAACAAGTTTTGATCAAGTAGATAGGGTTGTTTCCGAAAATCCAGCAGATACTTTATTAGCTTTTTTTGACCTAGGTTCTGCTAAAATGAACTTAGAAATGGTAGCTGATTTCAGTGATAAAAGTATCCTCATCAACAGGGTTCCAATTGTAGAAGGTGCCTATACTGCAGCTGCTCTTCTTCAGGCTGGTGCAGAACTGTCAGTTATTCAAACACAGTTGTCGGAGCTTGAAATTAATAAATAAGGAATTTTACTATAACTCTTTTTATAGGCGGGCTATTGATTATCTCAACTATCAAATTTTAAGTAAATAATTTAAAAATCAGAAAAGGATTGCTTTATGCAGTTCCTTTTTGTTTAAAAGGAGTAGAATCATAGAGTTTCTAAATTGTTCATCATTCAAAACTGATTGTGATGGGACTATTCTAGTTTTAGAATCCTTTAAAAATTAAAATTTAAGGCAATCAATGGCTTAGAATAGTGCGAAAACATTTAGTTTATAGGAATTCTAGGTTTAGAATTGCATGGATATTTATGAAGATAGGATGTTCGATAGTTAGGATTGTTCTATTCTGAAAGATTTGAGCTGTCAATTGTATAGGATAGTAGTTTGCCAATGAATTTTGAAAATTATAGGGGATAAAAAGAATCTTGACATTATTAGTTTCTTGCATTATAATGAGATTACATACCGTTAGTATGTTGGAAAGGAGTTATAATGGCAAGGAATAGAAACTCACATGAAACTAGAAAAAAAATATTAAAAGTTTCGAAAGATTTATTTTTAGAAAAAGGATTTGATAACACCTCAATACAAGATATAATCGATGGGTTAGGTGGATTGACGAAAGGTGTTATTTATCATCATTTCGAGTCTAAAGATGAAATATTGCAATCAATCATTAGCGAAAATAATCAAGAAATTTTAAATTACAATTGGAGAGGAGATACTGCATTAGAAAAAATACAAAATTCTTTGATGGATGCGTTCTCTAATTTAGAACAACAAAGATTAGTATACTCTGTCTCAATTATGCTAAGAAGTCCACGTTTGTTAGGAGAACAGTATTTAAGTTTATTTTCTGATTTTTTACCAGGGATTAGAGAAAAAGTTTTCGAAGGTGTTAAAGATAAATCAATTAAAACAGAATATCCTGAAGAGCTAGCTGATTTGATTGTTTTAACTTTGAATATTTGGATTGGGTTCCAAATTTCTATTTATTCAGTAGAAGAATTAAAGAGTAAAATGAAGTTCATTAAACTAACTTTTGAAGGTTTGGGAGTGCAGTTGATTACTGATGAAATGATGGAAGTAATTTTCCAATTATTTGATCACTTAAAAGGTGTCAAATAAATTTTAAGTATTGATATTTTAAAAAATACCATACTCTAGATATGGTATTAAAAATTCCATTATACATACCTTTAGTATGTTTATTTTTTGGAATTCAACATACCATAAGTATGTAAGGTGCTTTTTGAATAGTGTAATTAATATTAACAAAATTTTTTGGAGGAAAAATCTATGTTGTCGCTTATTAAAATTGAATTAAATAAAGTTTCAAAATCAAAATTATTTTTTGCTTGGTTGGGTACTATATTGATAATATTAGGTATTACAGGAATCATAATCATGGGGTTAGGTACTGATAATAAACTGGGAGATTTTGTTGGACAGAGTGCCAATAATATTAAAATTACTGATAAATGGGGAAGTTGGGCAATTGCAACATCATTGTTTGCATCTTTATTTACTAAAGCAGCATTTTTGATTTTTGAATCTTATTTATTGTCTACGATTATTATTGATGAATTTAAACGAAGAACAATTTTTCAGCTGTTTTCCTACCCTGTTTCTAAAATAAAGTTACTATGGGGAAAAATGCTTACAGTAATTCTGATATCATTTATTGCTCATTTTACTGCACATTTAGTTATTCAATTATTAATTAAATTAGTAGCAGTTTTAACCGAATCGAATTATATCCCAATAGCTAATCAAATGATTAACTTAGCTGGAATTACGGTTGGAACAGTATTAATCGGAATACTACCTTTTGTTTTAGGTATGATTAGGCATTCAATAGCTATAACAATGCTTTCAGGACTTGGTTTAGCAGCGTTACTTTCGAATGTAAGTTCAGGTAGTTTAACTAATAATTTTGTTGATAACTTATTCTTCTTAATGTTTGCTAGTTTCATAAGTTTAATGATTGTTTCATTTTCAATTTATACTATTTCAAGAAAAGATATTAATATCAAGTAGTATAGCTAAATTTAATGGAAGGAAAGTGATAATTCTTTGATGATTACTTTAAAAGAAGAGCTGTATAAATTGGTAGTTATGCTCCTTAAGAAAAAATTTTGCATTTAAAGCTGGCTATAGAAAGAGAGATAGAAATGGGAAATATTGTTGAAGTAAAAGAAGTTTTTAAAACAATTGATAAAGAAGAAATTTTAAGTGGTATCAACCTTCAAATTGCTGAAGGAGAAATCTATGGTTTTTTAGGACCGAATGGTGCCGGAAAAACAACGTTAATGAAATGTATGTTATCCTTATCAACAATTACATCAGGTAGTATTGAAATTTTTGGGAAAAATCTACAAGAACACAGAGAAGAAATCCTAAGTCAGATTGGAAGTATTATTGAATCACCAATTTTTTATGATAATTGCACTGCAAAAGAAATTTTGGAAATTCACGCTCAGTATATGGGGAAAAATATTATTGAATCAGATATAATAAGAGCCTTAAGAATGGTCGGATTAAAAAATACGACTAAAAAAGTAAAAGATTTTTCGTTAGGAATGAGGCAAAGGCTTGGTTTAGCTCGGGCTTTCCTAACAAAACCTAAATTGTTAATTTTAGATGAACCAATCAATGGTTTAGATCCAATAGGAATTCAAGAAATTCGAAATCTTTTGTTGTCGCTTTCAAAGGAGCATGGAATTACAATCCTAATATCGAGTCATATATTATCGGAAATTTCACAGATAGCAGATAAGATTGGTTTTATCAAAAATGGAGAAATTGTAGAACAGGTCTCTATGAAAGAGATTAGGAGAGAGAATATTGACTTAGAAGAATATTTTATGTCACATTTTCTAAATGAAATTTAAGAATTACGAGGTAGATTAGGAATGAAACAATTGACAAAGTACCATAAGAAGTCTTTTTATACTTTCATGATTTTTAATATATTAGTTCCTTTAACTAATATTGCTTTTGCTTATTCTATTAAAATTATAATTGATAGTGGAATGTCCCAAAATAGGGAAGCTCTAACCCAAGCTATACTAATAGGTGCTATCGTAATATTTATCTATGCCAGTCTTAATTTTATATCCCTTCGATTAAGAAATAAACTTGTTAGGCAGATTATGTCAAGATACAAAAATAAGGTGTTTGAATCTATTTTAGATAGGGATTATAGAGAATTTTCTAAGGAAAAATCAGGGAAATTTATTTCAATATTAACTGAGAACATGAAGAAAATTGAGCAGGATTATTTGCACCAATATTTTAATATTTCAAAAAATATTTCCTTAATGATTTTCTCACTAGTAGCCATGTTTATAGGTAATTGGTTTTTGACCTTATTAGTTATCATTGCTAGCATTATTCCTATGATGATTTCAGGATTTATTGGACAAAAATCAGCCTCTCTACAAAATAGTTCTATGATAGCCGATCAGAAATATTTAGCTAAGGTTAAAGATATTTTAGCAGGGTTTCTAGTTATAAAGAGTTTTAATGTGAAAGAGGCTATTGGTCAAGATTACAAAAACGAAAGCGAAAAATTGGATGAGATATATTTCATCAAAGGGAAATTTGATGTTTTATCTAATGTTATTTCTCAACTTTCAGGGATGATTGTTTTTTTAGTAGCCTTTGGTGGAGGAATGTATCTGGTCTTCGGTGGGCATACCACAATTGGGAGTGTTACAGCTATTGTTCAACTAGTCAATTTTGTAGTAATGCCACTAAATGAAATTGGTATGGGAATGAGTAAATTCCGCGAAGGTCAGGCTACACTGAATTCATTTGAGGTAAAAGATGTAATCGAACTTCAAACTGGTAAAACGAAAGAATATTTTGAAGATGTCATTTCTTTTTCAAACGTAGATTTTTCCTACCCTAATGCTGAGGAAAAGATTTTTAATAATTTATCTTTGCAGATCAAAAAGGGGGAAAAAATTGCAATAGTAGGTATGTCAGGCAGTGGAAAATCAACTTTACTCAATCTATTACTGCGTTTCTATGATGTAACAAGTGGGTATATCTCAATTGATAATCAAGATTTGCAAGCTATTTCAGCAGAGAGCCTTTATAACTTAATGACTATTGTTCAGCAAGATGTTTATATCTTTGATGATACTTTAAAAGCAAATATTACCCTTAGTCAATCCTTTACTGAAGATGATATAAAAAAAGCTGTACAGCAGTCTGGCTTAGAAAGTTATATTTTAGAAAATGAATTAGGTCTACAAACTTTATGTGGCGAGAATGGATCAAATCTATCTGGGGGAGAAAGACAGAGACTTAGTATTGCGCGTGCTTTAATTCGAAAAACACCAATCTTATTATTAGATGAGGCTACCTCGTCTTTAGATAATAAAGTTACTACTGAAATTGAAAATTCAATTTTAGAAATTCAAGATTTGACGGTTCTTGTTGTTACGCATAAGTTAAATAAGAGCATGTTGAAAAAATACAATAGAATTCTTTTTATGAAAAATGGAGTTATTGTTGAAGATGGTTCTTTTGATAACTTGATGGATAGGAAAGGTGAATTTTATAAATTGGTTGAGTTGAGTGTGTAATGCTACCAGAATAAAAAGAGGATGAAAATCTTTAATCTTAAGTTGTTTTTCAATAATATTATGGTTGTATAAACAAAGGGAATTTGAGAATTAAAAAGTGACTAAAAAAGAAGGCTAAATAATATTAATCTGTAAAATACAACTCATCGAATATGATTAAATGGTAAATATCAATTAAATTGAAAATTTTATAGTGTTATAATATAATTAAACCATAAGAGCAAGAAGGTTGTGCTTAAAAAATAATCTTAGTATAGCTTATCTCTGACAAATATTTAGATTTTAGAGCTGTTTAATTTTAAGCAGTCATTATTTTTAATCATTAGGGGCTTCAAAGGAGAATATTTAAAATGAAACATTTTTTTGCAGGAATTGGTGAGATAAGATTTAGTAGTTATCTATTGTCTCTATGTGTAGGACTAGCCCCTCTTTTTCATATCTATGTAATAGGCTCTGAAATGAATTTTGTGAAAATAGTGTTATCTATTTTGGGAATTATATTTGTTTGTATTTTAACTATTGCTCGAATTTATAGAAGATTTTTCTATAATTCACTAGAATAGTATGGGTTAGTTAATCAATTGGAACTATTATTTTTGTTATACTTTACCACTTTTAAGTTTTTACATTAAACAACCGAATGAAGTGAAAGTTGTTTATCCTAGAAAGGAAAACTCTCAAATTGCCCTACAAAGTTTTACTCTTCGACCTTGACCATACCTTGCTTGATTTTGATGCTGCTGAGGATGTGGCTTTGACGCAACTCCTAAAAGAAGAAGGAGTTGCAGATATTCAGGCCTACAAAGACTTTTACGTTCCTATGAACAAATCTCTCTGGAAGGACTTGGAGCAAAAGAAAATTAGTAAACAAGAGCTGGTTAACACGCGCTTTTCTCGTTTATTTGCTCACTTTGGACTGGAAAAAGATGGTAGTTTTCTAGCCCAGCGTTACCAATTTTACCTTGCCCAGCAGGGGCAAACTTTTTCAGGCGCTCATGAACTCTTAGACAGCCTCATCGAGCGTGATTATGAGCTATATGCTGCGACAAATGGTATTACTGCCATTCAGACAGGTCGTTTGGCTCAATCACGTTTGGCTCCTTACTTCAACCAAGTCTTTATCTCTGAACAGCTACAAACACAAAAGCCTGATGCTCTCTTTTATGAAAATATTGGCCAACAGATTGCAGGTTTTAGCAAAGAAAAGACGCTGATGATTGGAGATTCCCTAACCGCCGACATTCAAGGTGGCAATAATGCGGGGATTGACACTATCTGGTATAATCCTCATGACCTCGAAAATCCCACACAAGCCCAGCCAACCTACGAAGTCCATTCTTACAAAGACTTGCTGGATTGTTTAGATAAACTGTAAAAAGTGGTTTAGATAGCCACTTTTTGCTATAATAGAGGCAGTAAAAATGAAGGAGTTGGCTATGGAACACTCGTCTTGGCATGCTTTGATTAAGGCGCAATTACCTGAGGGTTATTTTGGGAAAATCAATCAGTTTATGGAGCAGGTCTATGCTCAGGGGACTATTTATCCACCCAAGGAAAAGGTTTTTCAAGCTCTCTTGACAACACCGCTTGAAGAAGTTAAGGTGGTGATTCTAGGGCAAGATCCCTATCACGGACCAGGTCAAGCGCAGGGCTTGAGTTTTTCTGTACCTGACTCTATCCCAGCTCCGCCATCCTTGCAAAATATCTTGAAAGAATTGTCAGATGATATCGGGGTTAAGAAATCTCATGATTTGACAGCATGGGCTGAGCAAGGAGTCTTGCTTCTTAATGCTTGTTTGACGGTTCCTGCTGGACAGGCCAATGGTCATGCTGGGCAGATATGGGAGCCCTTTACGGATGCTGTAATTCAGGTGGTCAATCATCTAGATAGACCAGTCGTTTTTGTACTCTGGGGAGCTTATGCACGTAAGAAGAAGACCTTGGTTACCAATCCTCATCACTTGATTATCGAATCAGCCCATCCCAGTCCTTTGTCAGTTTATAGAGGATTTTGGGGTTCCAAGCCTTTTTCCAAGGCCAATGCATTCTTAAAAGAGACAGGACAAGAGCCAATTGATTGGCTTAGATAAGGAGAAAATATGCCTCAGTTAGCGACGATTTGTTACATTGATAACGGGAAAGAACTTCTTATGCTCCACCGTAATAAGAAGCCAAATGATGTCCATGCGGGCAAATGGATTGGTGTGGGTGGTAAGCTAGAGCGAGGTGAGACCCCTCAGGAATGCGCTGAGCGTGAAATCCTTGAAGAAACAGGGCTCAAAGCCCAGCCAGTTCTAAAAGGCGTTATCACTTTTCCAGAATTTACACCAGATTTAGACTGGTACACCTATGTTTTTAAGGTGACAGAGTTTGAGGGTGACTTGATTGACTGCAATGAGGGAACCTTAGAATGGGTTCCCTATGATGAAGTTCTGAGCAAGCCAACTTGGGAGGGTGACCACACCTTTGTTGAGTGGCTTTTAGAGGATAAGCCCTTCTTTTCAGCCAAGTTTGTTTATGATGGGGATAAATTGTTGGATACCCAAGTTGATTTCTATGAATAAAGGAGAAAGCAGATGCTACTAATCAAAAATGGTCGTGTAATGGATCCCAAGTCTGGTTTGGATCAAGTGTGTGATGTCTTAGTTCAAGATGGGAAAATTATCAAAATTGCGCCTGAAATCAAGGAAGAAGGAGCAGAGATAATTGATGCTACTGGTCTTGTAGTTGCTCCTGGCTTGGTCGATATTCATGTTCATTTCCGTGAACCTGGTCAGACCCACAAGGAGGATATCCATACTGGTGCCCTAGCAGCCGCTGCAGGTGGTTTTACAACGGTTGTCATGATGGCTAATACTAGTCCAACCATTTCAGACGTGGAGACTTTGCAAGAAGTTCTCCAGTCAGCTTCCAAAGAGAAGATTAATGTTAAGACGGTTGCGACCATTACTAAAAACTTTAATGGCCAAGATTTGACAGACTTTAAGGCGCTTTTAGAAGCTGGAGCGGTTGGTTTCTCAGACGACGGCATCCCACTTGAAAGTAGTAAAGTTGTCAAGGAAGCCATGGAGGAAGCTAAAAAGCTTAATACCTTTATTAGTCTTCATGAGGAAGATCCAGGATTGAACGGTGTTCTTGGGTTTAATGAAAACATTGCTAAAGAACATTTCCATATCTGTGGTGCGACTGGGGTAGCTGAGTATGCTATGATGGCGCGTGATGTCATGATTGCCTATGCAACCAAAGCCCATGTTCATATTCAGCATTTGTCTAAGGAAGAAAGTGTTAAAGTAGTGGAGTTTGCTCAAGGATTGGGAGCGCAAGTCACAGCAGAAGTAGCGCCACAGCATTTCTCTAAGACAGAAGCACTCCTTTTGACACAAGGAAGCAATGCTAAGATGAATCCTCCGCTTCGTTTGGAATCAGACCGTCGTGCTGTTATCGAGGGTCTTAAATCAGGCGTCATCACAGTTATTGCGACAGACCACGCGCCTCACCATGCGGATGAAAAAAATGTTGAGGATATTACCAAAGCGCCATCTGGTATGACAGGCTTGGAAACATCCCTATCTCTTGGCTTGACCTATTTGGTAGAAGCTGGTGAGTTAAGCTTGATGGAATTACTTGAAAAAATGACATACAACCCATCCAAGCTTTACAACTTTGAAGCAGGTTACTTGGCTGAGAATGGTCCGGCGGACATCACTATTTTTGATGCTAAGGCTGACCGCCTTGTGGACTCCCATTTTGCTTCGAAAGCAGCTAATTCACCATTCATCGGTGAAACCTTAAAAGGGCAGGTTAAATATACCATCTGTAAGGGACAAATTGTCTATCAAAACTAGGTGGGAGTCTGCTCTGTAAACAAAAAGAATAGAGAGCTTATATGTACCAGACCCATCATTTTAAAGACAAGTTTATCTTATTTTTAAAGATATTTTTCCCTATCCTGATTTATCAATTTGCCAATTATTCTGCATCCTTTGTTGATACGACTATGACTGGCCAATACAATACCATGGACTTGGCTGGTGTATCTATGGCCACCAGTATCTGGAATCCTTTCTTTACATTTCTAACAGGGATTGTGTCAGCCTTGGTGCCCATCATTGGTCACCATCTTGGGCGAGGCAAAAAGGAAGAGGTTGCGTCTGATTTTTATCAGTTCATCTATCTGGCCTTGGGTCTATCTGTGCTCTTGCTGGGGATGGTACTTTTCTTGGCACCACCAATCTTGAATCATATTGGCTTAGAAGCACCGGTGGCGGCAGTAGCGATTCGCTATCTTTGGCTTTTATCTATCGGAATTATCCCCCTGTTGCTTTTTAGTGTCATTCGCTCCTTGCTGGATTCACTAGGGTTGACCAAACTGTCCATGTACCTCATGCTTTTGTTACTTCCTCTCAATAGTGGATTTAACTATCTCTTGATTTACGGGGCCTTTGGTGTTCCAGAACTGGGAGGTGCTGGTGCTGGTTTAGGAACATCCTTGGCCTACTGGCTCTTGCTGGGGATTTCTGTTCTGGTTTTATTTAAACAGGAGAAGCTAAAAGCCCTACATCTTGAGAAACGCATTTCGCTTAATATGGATAAAATCAAGGAAGGAGTTCGCTTAGGTCTGCCTATTGGGGGAACTGTCTTTGCGGAAGTGGCCATCTTTTCTGTGGTTGGCTTGATTATGGCTAAGTTTTCGTCCTTGATTATCGCTAGTCATCAGTCAGCTATGAACTTTTCAACTCTTATGTACGCCTTTCCTATGAGTATCTCATCGGCTATGGCTATTGTCGTTTCCTATGAAGTGGGAGCCAAGCGATTTGATGATGCTAAAACCTATATTGGTTTAGGAAGAGGGACCGCCCTCATTTTTGCGGCCTTCACCTTATCTTTCCTTTACATTTTTAGAGGAAATGTGGCCAGTCTTTATGGTAACGACCCAGAATTTATCGATTTGACAGCGCGTTTTTTGACTTACAGCCTCTTCTTCCAGTTAGCAGATACCTTTGCGGCACCGCTTCAGGGAATTTTACGGGGGTATAAGGATACAGTTATTCCTTTTTACCTTGGTTTGGTTGGTTATTGGGGCGTAGCAATCCCAGTGGCTATGGTATTTGATTCCCTAACAGATTTTGGCGCTTATTCATATTGGATTGGTTTGATTATTAGTCTAATCGTGAGTGGGGCGCTCTACCGTTGGCGTTTGACTGTGATTATGAAGAGATTTGAATCTTTAGTAAAATCTAAACGCTAAAAAGTTTGTGAAAAAATATTCTTGATAAGGAAATCCCTTATTCCTATGGGGTTTTCTTTTTTATTTTGTGAAATTTCTTTTAGAAAAACTTTGACAGTGCTTTCTAAAAACGGTAAAATAGTAAGGTAAGAAGAAAGTTAGAAAGGCAAGAAGATGTCGACTTTAGATAAAAATCTTTTGCTAGAAATGTTCCGTAAGATGGAAGAAATCCGTCGTATGGACTTAAAAATTGCGCAATTAGTAAAGAAAGGAAAAGTGCCAGGAATGACGCACTTTTCTGTTGGAGAAGAGGCAGCTAACGTGGGTGCTATGTTGGCTCTCAATCCAGATGATCTAATTACCTCAAACCACCGTGGTCACGGACAAGCTATTGCCAAAGGAATTGACCTCAACGGAATGATGGCTGAAATTCTTGGAAAATACACTGGAACCTGTAAAGGTAAAGGTGGATCTATGCATATTGCCGACCTTGATGCTGGTAACCTTGGTGCCAATGGTATCGTAGGTGGTGGTATGGGAATCGCTGTCGGTGCAGCTCTTAGTCAGCAAATGCAAAATACCGGAAAAATCGTTGTCTGCTTCTTTGGAGATGGTGCGACCAATGAAGGTGTTTTCCACGAAGCAGTAAACATGGCTTCTATCTGGAACCTGCCAGTCATTTTCTATTGCATTAATAACGGTTATGGAATCTCTGCGGATATCAAGAAAATGACCAATGTGGAGCATATCCATCAACGTAGCGCTGCTTATGGAATTCCTGGAATGTTTATCGAAGATGGAAACAATGTCATCGATGTCTATGAAGGATTTAAGAAAGCTGTAGATCATGTTCGTGGTGGCAATGGTCCAGTCTTGATTGAAAGTGTAACTTATCGCTGGCTTGGTCACTCATCATCTGACCCTGGTAAATATCGTACACGTGAAGAAGTGGAATTGTGGAAACAAAAAGACCCGATCGAAAACCTCCGCAATTACTTTATTGAAAATAACATTGCAAGTGCCGAAGAATTGGAAGAAATCCAAGCGCAAGTAAAGGAAGCCGTAGAAGCTTCTGTTAAATTTGCGGAAGAAAGTCCATTCCCACCACTTGAATCAGCATTTGAAGATATTTACGCAGACTAAGGAGAAAGAGATAAAATGGAAACAAAAACAATGTCCTTCCGTGACACCATTATCCTTGCTATGTCTGAGGAAATGCGTCGCGATGAAAATATATTCTTGATGGGAGAAGACGTCGGTGTCTTTGGAGGAGACTTCGGTACTTCTGTTGGAATGCTTGAAGAATTTGGTCCAGAACGTGTTCGTGATTGTCCAATTTCTGAAGCTGCCATTTCAGGTGCAGCAGCCGGAGCAGCCATGACAGGCCTTCGACCAATCGTCGATATGACCTTCATGGATTTCTCGGTTATTGCCATGGACAATATCGTCAACCAAGCTGCGAAAACACGTTACATGTTTGGTGGTAAAGGTCAGGTTCCAATGACCGTTCGATGCGCTGCTGGTAACGGAGTTGGTTCTGCAGCCCAGCACTCGCAATCACTAGAGTCTTGGTTTACTCACATTCCTGGACTTAAGGTTGTAGCACCTGGAACACCTGCGGACATGAAAGGACTGCTTAAGTCTTCTATCCGTGATAATAACCCTGTTATTATTCTTGAGTACAAGTCAGAATTTAACCAAAAAGGGGAAGTGCCAGTTGATCCAGACTACACGATCCCACTTGGAGTTGGGGAAATCAAACGCCAAGGTACGGATGTAACAGTTGTTACTTATGGAAAAATGCTCCGTCGTGTGGTTCAAGCAGCTGAAGAATTAGCAGAAGAAGGCATTTCTGTTGAAATTGTTGACCCACGTACCCTTGTTCCGCTTGATAAGGATATTATCATTAACTCAGTTAAGAAGACTGGTAAGGTTGTTCTGGTCAACGATGCCCACAAAACAAGTGGCTATATCGGAGAGATTTCAGCTATTATTTCAGAGTCAGAAGCATTTGACTATCTAGATGCACCAATCCGCCGTTGCGCAGGAGAAGATGTGCCGATGCCTTATGCACAAAACCTAGAAAATGCAATGATTCCAACAGTTGAAAGCATCAAAGATGCCATCCGTAAAACTTATAACAAAGAATAAATTTACATAATATAAGTTATGTAAAATAATGCTTGCTTTTAACTTTAGTAACTTGAGATATGTAATGTACCCAAGTTATTTCTAAAGTTGCGACAGGAGAGAGTCGAATCGATGTTATTCGACGAACGACTTAGTAAGTCTACAAGGTTGACCGCCTGATAGCGGCAACCGTAGTAACTTGAGACACGTTTCGTATCCAAGTGATTTGAAGAGTTGCGACATGAGAGAGTCGAATCGATAATATTCGACGAATGAATTAGTAAGTCTACTAGGTTGACCGCCTAATAGCGGCAACCGTAGCAACTTGAGATACGTGTTGTATCCAAGTTGCTTGTAGAGTTGAATTCGGACGGAGGTCTGCGAAAAAAAGATAGATTTCCTTGTGTTCATCGAACACATCGTCAATCTCCTATTTTTTCATTGCCCTCTTAGTCCTTAATATCTTATATTCGAACACGGGCTAAAAGCTCGGAAAAAAGATAAATCTCCTTGACTTCATCGAAGTTAGCGTTGATTTCCTATTTTTCGGTCGCTTTTAAACGCCCTTAGTATCTTATAATAGAATTGGAGAGGTCATGGCTGATGACAAGCTAAGAGCGACTCCTGCGGCTAGAAAGTTAGCGGATGATTTAGGGATCAACCTCTACGACGTTTCTGGCTCAGGTGCAAACGGTCGTGTCCACAAAGAAGACGTGGAAACTTATAAAGACACAAACGTGGTTCGCATTTCGCCACTTGCAAAACGAATTGCCCTCGAACATAATATTGCTTGGCAGGAAATCCAAGGAACTGGTCATCGTGGTAAAATCATGAAGAAGGATGTTTTGGCCTTGCTTCCTGAAAATATCGAAAACGATACCATCAAGTCTCCTGCTCAGATTGAAAAAGTGGAAGAAGTTCCTGATAACGTAACACCATACGGTGAAATTGAACGTATTCCAATGACACCAATGCGTAAGGTTATTGCCCAACGTATGGTTGAATCTTACCTAACTGCGCCAACCTTCACCCTCAACTATGAAGTTGATATGACTGAAATGTTGGCTCTTCGTAAGAAGGTTCTTGAGCCAATCATGGAAGCAACTGGGAAGAAGACTACTGTAACAGACCTTCTTTCACTTGCTGTTGTTAAGACTCTTATGAAACACCCTTACATCAACGCTTCATTGACAGAAGATGGCAAGACCATTATCACTCATAACTATGTCAACCTTGCGATGGCAGTTGGGATGGATAATGGATTGATGACACCTGTTGTTTACAATGCTGAGAAGATGAGTCTTTCAGAACTGGTTGTAGCCTTTAAGGATGTTATTGGCCGTACCTTGGATGGTAAATTGGCTCCAAGCGAACTGCAAAATTCAACATTTACTATCAGTAACTTGGGAATGTTTGGCGTTCAGTCCTTTGGTCCGATCATCAACCAACCAAACTCAGCTATCCTTGGTGTGAGTTCGACAATTGAGAAGCCAGTTGTCGTCAATGGTGAAATTGTGATTCGCCCAATCATGAGTCTTGGTTTAACAATTGACCACCGTGTCGTAGATGGTATGGCTGGTGCTAAGTTTATGAAAGACTTGAAAGAATTGATTGAAAATCCAATCTCAATGTTGATTTAAGAGCAAGAGTATTCATTTTTAAGATATAGATAAAGGAAGGAAGACATGGCCTTAGAAGTAATTATGCCAAAAGCCGGCGTGGATATGACAGAAGGACAAATCGTTCAATGGAATAAAAAAGTCGGAGAATTTGTAAAAGAAGGAGAAATCCTTTTGGAAATCATGACTGACAAAGTCAGCATGGAATTGGAAGCCGAAGAAGATGGTTATTTGATTGCTATCCTCAAAGGAGATGGCGAAACTGTCCCTGTAACGGAAGTTATCGGTTACCTTGGAGAAGAAGGGGAAAACATCCCAACAGCTGGAGCCGCAGCGCCAGAAGCTAGCTCAGCACCTGCAGCAAGTGCCTCAAACGATGATGCTTTTGATATCGTTGTGATTGGTGGAGGTCCTGCTGGTTATGTTGCAGCCATCAAAGCTGCCCAACTCGGCGGTAAGGTTGCCCTTGTTGAGAAATCTGAACTTGGTGGAACCTGCTTGAACCGTGGCTGTATCCCAACTAAGACCTATCTTCACAACGCTGAAATTATCGAAAACATCGGTCATGCCGCAAACCGTGGTATCGTAATCGAAAATCCAAACTTCACTGTTGATATGGAAAAACTTTTAGAAACTAAATCTAAAGTTGTTAATACTCTTGTTGGTGGTGTTGCAGGACTTCTTCGTAGCTACGGAGTTACTGTTCATAAGGGTATCGGTACTATTACTAAAGACAAGAATGTCTTGGTAAATGGTTCTGAATTGCTTGAAACCAAGAAAATCATCCTTGCTGGTGGTTCAAAAGTCAGCAAAATCAACGTTCCTGGTATGGAATCTTCACTTGTGATGACTAGTGACGACATTCTTGAAATGAACGAAGTTCCAGAAAGCCTTGTTATCATTGGTGGTGGGGTTGTCGGTATCGAACTTGGTCAGGCCTTCATGACATTTGGTTCAAAAGTAACTGTTATCGAAATGATGGACCGTATAGTTCCAGCTATGGATGCGGAAGTTTCTAAGAACCTTCGCTTGATCCTTGAACGTAAAGGAATGACCATCTTGACTGGTACTAAACTGCAAGAAATCATCGAGGAAAATGGTCAACTTCGTATCAAGGTTGAAGGAAAAGACGATATCATCGCAAGCAAAGCTCTTCTTTCAATCGGTCGTGTGCCAGACCTTGAAGGTATTGGTGATGTTGAATTTGAATTGGACCGTGGACGCATCAAGGTCAACGAATACATGGAAACTTCTGTTCCAGGTATCTACGCACCAGGTGACATTAACGGTACTAAGATGTTGGCTCACGCAGCCTTCCGCATGGGTGAAGTTGCCGCTGAAAATGCCCTTAAAGGAAATCATGCTGTTGCCAAGTTGAACTTGACTCCAGCAGCCATCTACACTCTTCCTGAAGTAGCAGCAGTAGGGTTGACAGAAGAACAAGCCCGTGAGAAATATGATGTAGCCATCGGTAAATTCAACTTTGCTGCTAACGGTCGTGCCATTGCATCGGATGCTGCTCAAGGTTTCGTAAAAGTCATTGCAGATAAGAAATACGGAGAAATCCTTGGTGTCCATATCATCGGTCCTGCAGCTGCAGAATTAATCAACGAAGCGTCAAGTATTATCGAAATGGAAATTACTGTTGAAGAAATGCTGAAGACTATCCACGGACACCCAACCTACTCTGAAGTCATGTACGAAGCATTTGCGGATGTTTTAGGAATGGCCATCCATTCACCTAAGAAAAAATAAAAGAAAGATAGCCTAGACTGGAAAATATCTTTCCAGTCTCTATCGTATAAAGGGATATCATGAAATATATTATCAATCATTCAAACGACACTGCCTTTAATATTGCCTTGGAAGAATATGCCTTTAAACACCTTTTGGATGAGGATCAAATCTTCCTACTTTGGATTAACAAGCCATCTATCATTGTTGGTCGTCACCAGAATACCATCGAAGAAATCAACCGTGATTATGTTCGAGAAAATGGTATTGAGGTGGTCCGCCGTATCAGTGGTGGTGGAGCTGTTTACCACGATTTAAATAACCTCAACTACACGATCATTTCAAAAGAAGATGAAAACAAGGCTTTTGACTTTAAGAGCTTCTCAACTCCAGTTATTAATACACTAGCTCAACTTGGTGTTAAAGCTGAATTTACAGGCCGTAATGACTTAGAGATTGATGGCAAGAAATTCTGTGGCAATGCCCAAGCCTATATCAATGGTCGTATCATGCACCACGGTTGCTTGCTCTTTGACGTTGATTTATCAGTCCTCGCAAATGCTCTTAAGGTTTCAAAAGATAAATTTGAATCAAAAGGGGTGAAATCTGTCCGTGCCCGTGTCACCAATATTGTCAATGAACTACCAGAAAAAATCACAGTCGAAGAATTCCGTGATTTGCTATTGGAATACATGAAAAAAGAGTATCCAGAGATGACAGAATACGTTTTTTCTGAGGAAGAATTGGCTGAAATCAATCGCATCAAGGATACTAAGTTTGGTACTTGGGACTGGAACTACGGTAAATCACCTGAATTTAACGTCCGTCGTGGAACAAAATTCACTAGTGGTAAGGTTGAAGTTTTTGCTAATGTCGTCGAATCAAAAATCCAAGACATCAAGATTTATGGTGACTTCTTTGGTATTGAAGACGTTGCTGCAGTAGAAGATGTCCTTCGTGGGGTGAAATACGAACGCGAAGATGTCCTTAAGGCGCTAGAAACCATTGATATCACACGCTACTTCGCTGGTATTAGCCGTGAAGAAATCGCTGAAGCTGTAGTAGAGTAAAGAAAAGCTATTTGTTAGTCATTGTGGGTTGCAGAAAAGATATTATCTGGATAGGACAAGTCTTAAAACCTGCTGAACGAGAATCAAAAAGAACTCACTTCCAATGCTTAATAAAAAAACTCGGAAGTTTGTTCTGAGTCAACTAAATACGACTATTTGCAATTGAATATAGAGATGAGAAGGTCAGTAGTAGATTATCTGTAAGGTGACACAGACATGAGTTGTTTTTGATTTCTTCTTGCTATAAATATCCCAAAAGACTATTATTTCTATAGTTGAACGATACCTCAAAAGTTAGACATAGAAAATCTAATTTTTGGGGTATTTTATAATTTTTAATTCAGGCTCTTTTTAGTATCAAAAAATGTTGAAGAAAAATGTAGACGTAGCCTTTCAACTTAATCCTATTTATTGCTTACTATCCAATAAAATTGAAAAGGATGGAAAAAAGGATAAATTTATGATATACTTTATTTTAAAGACCTTATTAGAAATCTTGAAAGAGTATTGAAAACTTAGAATGAGAAAAATTGTTATCAATGGTGGATTACCACTACAAGGTGAAATCACTATTAGTGGTGCTAAAAATAGCGTTGTGGCCTTAATTCCAGCTATCATATTGGCTGATGATGTGGTGACTTTGGATTGTGTTCCAGATATTTCGGATGTAGCCAGTCTTGTCGAAATTATGGAATTGATGGGAGCTACTGTTAAGCGTTATGACGATGTCTTGGAGATTGATCCAAGAGGTGTTCAAAATATTCCAATGCCTTATGGTAAAATTAACAGTCTTCGTGCATCTTACTATTTTTATGGGAGCCTCTTAGGCCGTTTTGGTGAAGCGACAGTTGGTTTACCGGGAGGATGTGATCTTGGTCCTCGTCCGATTGACCTACACCTTAAGGCTTTTGAAGCTATGGGTGCCACTGTTAGCTACGAGGGAGATAACATGAAGTTATCTGCTAAAGATACAGGACTTCATGGTGCAAGTATTTACATGGACACGGTTAGTGTAGGGGCAACGATCAATACGATGATTGCTGCGGTTAAAGCGAATGGTCGTACCATTATTGAAAATGCAGCCCGTGAACCTGAAATTATTGATGTAGCTACCCTCTTGAATAATATGGGAGCCCATATCCGCGGTGCAGGAACTAATATCATCATTATTGATGGTGTTGAAAGATTGCATGGAACCCGTCATCAGGTGATTCCAGACCGTATCGAAGCTGGAACATATATTTCTTTAGCTGCTGCAGTTGGCAAGGGGATTCGTATAAATAATGTTCTTTACGAACACCTAGAAGGATTTATTGCTAAGCTGGAAGAAATGGGAGTGAGAATGACTGTATCTGAAGACAGCATTTTTGTCGAAGAGCAGTCTAATTTGAAAGCAATCAATATTAAGACAGCTCCTTACCCAGGCTTTGCAACTGATTTGCAACAACCGATTACCCCTCTTTTATTAAGAACGAATGGTCGTGGTACAATTGTCGATACGATTTACGAAAAACGTGTAAATCATGTTTTTGAACTAGCAAAGATGGATGCGGACATTTCGACAACAAATGGTCATATTTTGTACACAGGTGGACGTGATTTGCGTGGGGCCAGTGTTAAAGCGACTGACCTACGAGCTGGGGCTGCACTAGTCATTGCTGGGCTTATGGCTGAAGGTAAAACTGAAATTACCAATATCGAGTTTATCTTACGTGGTTATTCTGATATTATTGAAAAATTACGTAATCTAGGAGCGGATATTACACTTGTTGAGGATTAAACCGTAGAGGTGTTTATGAATATTTGGACCAAATTAGCAATGTTTTCTTTTTTTGAAACGGATCGCTTGTATTTGCGTCCTTTCTTTTTTAGTGATAGTCAAGACTTCCATGAGATAGCCTCAAATCCTGAAAATTTACAATTTATTTTCCCAACTCAGGCAAGTCTAGAAGAAAGTCAATATGCACTGGCCAATTACTTTATGAAGTCCCCTTTGGGAGTGTGGGCTATTTGTGACCAGAAAAATCAACAAATGATTGGTTCTATTAAATTTGAGAAGTTAGATGAAATCAAAAAAGAAGCTGAGCTTGGCTATTTTTTGAGAAAAGATGCTTGGTCGCAAGGATTTATGACAGAGGTTGTTAGAAAAATTTGTCAGCTTTCTTTTGAGGAATTTGGCTTAAAACAATTATCTATCATTACCCACCTTGAAAATGAAGCTAGCCAAAGAGTTGCTCTTAAGTCTGGATTTAGTTTGTTCCGTCAGTTTAAGGGAAGTGATCGCTACACAAGAAAAATGCGGGATTATCTTGAATTTCGGTATATAAAAGGAGAATTCAATGAGTAAGCATCAGGAAATTCTAAGCTATTTGGAGGAATTACCAGTAGGTAAAAGGGTCAGTGTTCGTAGTATTTCCAACCATCTGGGAGTCAGTGATGGAACGGCCTATCGCGCTATCAAGGAAGCTGAAAACCGTGGAATTGTGGAGACCCGTCCTAGAAGTGGAACAATCCGCGTCAAATCCCAGAAAGTTGCGATTGAAAGATTAACTTTTGCTGAAATTGCAGAAGTGACTTCTTCTGAGGTTCTGGCTGGGCAAGAAGGTTTAGAGAGAGAATTTAGTAAGTTTTCAATTGGTGCAATGACTGAACAAAATATCTTGTCCTACCTTCACGATGGGGGACTCTTGATTGTCGGAGATCGTACCCGTATCCAACTGTTAGCACTTGAAAATGAAAATGCAGTTCTGGTTACAGGTGGATTTCAGGTTCATGATGATGTGATTAAACTGGCCAATCAAAAAGGTATTCCAGTTCTGAGAAGTAAGCATGACACTTTCACTGTCGCGACCATGATCAATAAAGCCTTGTCAAATGTTCAAATCAAAACAGATATTCTGACAGTTGAGAAACTTTATCGTCCGAGTCATGAATATGGTTTTCTGAGAGAAACCGACACAGTCAAAGATTATTTGGACTTAGTTCGTAAGAATCGTAGCAGCCGTTTCCCAGTTATCAATCAACATCAGGTTGTTGTTGGGGTTGTTACCATGAGAGACGCTGGTGATAAGTCACCAAGTACCACAATTGACAAGGTCATGTCTCGTAGTCTATTTTTGGTTGGATTATCGACAAATATTGCCAATGTGAGTCAACGGATGATTGCTGAAGACTTTGAAATGGTACCGGTTGTTCGAAATAATCAAACCTTGCTTGGGGTTGTAACCAGACGAGATGTCATGGAGAAGATGAGTCGTTCCCAAGTTTCTGCTCTACCTACTTTTTCTGAGCAGATTGGTCAAAAACTTTCTTATCATCATGATGAAGTAGTGATTACAGTGGAACCCTTTATGCTAGAGAAAAATGGAGTTTTAGCCAATGGTGTATTGGCAGAAATTCTGACTCACATGACCCAAGATTTAGTTGTGAATAGTGGTCGCAATCTCATCATCGAGCAAATGCTGATCTACTTTTTGCAGGCTGTTCAGATAGATGATATACTGCGCATTCAAGCACGCATTATCCACCATACTAGACGATCAGCTATTATTGATTACGATATTTATCATGGTCATCAGATTGTTTCAAAAGCAAATGTGACCGTTAAAATTAATTAGAAACTAGGAGAAATAATGATAACATTAAAATCAGCTCGTGAAATTGAAGCTATGGATAAGGCCGGTGATTTTTTAGCAAGTATTCATATCGGCTTACGTGATTTGATTAAGCCTGGCGTAGATATGTGGGAAGTTGAAGAATACGTTCGCCGTCGTTGTAAGGAAGAAAATTTCCTTCCACTTCAGATTGGAGTTGACGGTGCAATGATGGACTATCCTTATGCTACCTGTTGCTCTCTTAATGATGAAGTGGCTCATGCTTTCCCTCGTCACTATATTTTGAAAGATGGTGATTTGCTCAAAGTTGATATGGTTTTGGGAGGTCCTATTGCTAAATCTGACCTGAATGTCTCAAAATTAAACTTCAACAATGTTGAGCAAATGAAGAAATACACTCAGAGCTATTCTGGTGGTCTTGCAGACTCATGTTGGGCTTATGCTGTAGGTACACCGTCCGAAGAAGTGAAAAACTTGATGGATGTAACCAAAGAAGCTATGTACAAGGGGATTGAGCAAGCTGTTGTTGGGAACCGTATTGGTGATATTGGTGCAGCCATTCAAGAATACGCTGAAAGTCGTGGTTACGGTGTAGTGCGTGATTTGGTTGGTCATGGTGTTGGCCCAACCATGCACGAAGAACCAATGGTTCCTAACTATGGTATTGCTGGTCGTGGACTTCGTCTCCGTGAAGGAATGGTTTTGACTATTGAACCAATGATCAATACAGGTGACTGGGACATTGATACAGATATGAAGACCGGTTGGGCCCATAAGACCATCGACGGTGGATTGTCATGTCAGTATGAACACCAATTCGTGATTACGAAAGATGGTCCGGTAATCTTGACTAGTCAAGGCGAAGAAGGAACTTATTAAAATAAGTAAAAGTAGATTGAAGAAAAAGTGGCTCTTTGGACAATTTTCTTCAATTTTTTCTTTTATCTATAGCGAAATGAAAAAAACGAACAACTTGATTGAGCAATTCAAATCAATTTCTAACAATATTTTAGAAAACATAGTGTACTATTAAAGAGTTTGTTTCATATAATATAATGACAAAAACAGTTAACCGTAGCAAACTTGATACAAATTTTAATATTTATAGTACAATAGGTTTAAATTCTTAAGAAAGTTGGTTCTTTATTGGAAACGCTAGTATTTTCAATCTCCGTTTTTTTAGCAGGGGTCTTGTCCTTCTTTTCTCCCTGTATTTTTCCTCTTCTGCCAGTTTATGCTGGAATTTTGCTGGATGATCAGGAAAGCGCAAAAAGTTTTTCCTTGTTTGGGAGAAAGGTTCTCTGGTCGGGTTTGATTCGAACCCTTTGCTTTATCGCAGGTATTTCACTCATTTTCTTTATTCTAGGATTTGGTGCTGGTTACTTTGGTAATATTCTCTATGCCAATTGGTTTCGCTATACCATGGGAACAATTATTATCATTTTAGGCCTTCACCAGATGGAAATTTTTCATTTTAAGAAATTAGAGGTTCAAAAAAGCTTTACTTTTAAGAAATCAGAAGCCAATCGTTATTGGTCGGCCTTTTTACTCGGTATTACCTTTAGCTTCGGTTGGACGCCTTGTATTGGTCCAGTTTTGAGTTCTGTTTTAGCGCTTGCGGCTTCTGGGGGCAATGGCGCTTGGCAAGGTGCTATCTATACCTTGATTTACTCTCTGGGGATGGCCATTCCTTTCTTGGTCTTGGCTCTAGCTTCAGGTGTAGTAATGCCTTATTTTAGTAAAATCAAGCGTCATATGATGCTACTGAAGAAAATTGGTGGTTTCCTCATTATTTTAATGGGAATTTTGTTACTATTAGGACAAGTAAATGTTCTAGCTGGAATTTTTGAATAAAGGAGAAAAAGATGAAAAAAGTAATGTTTGCTGGCTTAAGCCTCTTGTCATTAGTCGTATTGATAGCCTGTGGTGAGGAAGAGACTAAAAAGACTCAAGCTCCACAACAATCCCCAAAACAACAGCAACAAACGCCTGTACAACAAATTGCTGTTGGGAAAGATGCTCCAGATTTTACCTTGCAATCTATGGACGGTAAAGAAGTTAAGTTATCTGATTATAAGGGTAAAAAAGTCTATTTGAAGTTTTGGGCTTCCTGGTGTGGTCCATGTAAGAAAAGTATGCCTGAGTTGATGGAATTAGCTGCAAAACCAGATCGCGATTTTGAAATTCTTAGTGTCATTGCACCGGGTATTCAAGGCGAAAAAACTGTTGAGCAATTCCCACAATGGTTCCAAGATCAAGGTTATAAGGATATCCCAGTTCTTTATGATACCAAGGCCACAACCTTCCAAGCTTATCAAATCCGAAGCATTCCTACAGAATACCTGATTGACAGTCAAGGAAAGATTGGAAAGATACAATTTGGTGTTATCAGCAACGCGGATGCAGAAGCAGCCTTTAAAGAAATGAACTAGCATAGATAAAGAGAATCTGATTACAAATTTCATGGTATAATAGATGGTAACCGTAACGTTGCCGTCTTTTTTGTCGGCCAATAGAAAGAGAAGAGAATGTTAAAGAAAAATGATATTGTAGAAGTTGAAATTGTTGATTTGACACATGAAGGCGCAGGAGTTGCCAAGGTGGATGGTTTGGTCTTTTTTGTCGAGAATGCTTTACCAAGTGAAAAAATCCTCATGCATGTCCTCAAGGTCAATAAAAAGATTGGTTTTGGTAAAGTTGAAGAATACCTTGTCCAGTCACCACACCGTAATCAAGATCTAGATTTGGCTTACCTGCGTTCAGGAATCGCTGATTTAGGACATCTTGCCTATCCAGAACAGCTCAAGTTTAAAACCAAGCAAGTCAAAGACAGTCTCTACAAGATTGCTGGAATTGCAGATGTAGGGGTTGCTGAAACTTTGGGTATGAAAAATCCAGTCAAGTACCGCAATAAGGCGCAGGTGCCTGTTCGTCGAGTGAATGGTGCCTTGGAAACTGGCTTTTTCCGTAAGAATTCCCATGACCTCATGCCTCTAGAAGATTTCTTTATCCAAGACCCTGTGATTGATGAGGTAGTAGTAGGCCTACGTGACTTGCTCCGCCGTTATGATTTGAAACCTTATGATGAAAAGGAACAATCTGGCTTGATTCGGAATCTTGTGGTGCGTCGTGGTCACTATTCAGGACAAATCATGGTTATTTTGGTAACAACTCGACCTAAAGTTTTCCGTGTTGACCAATTGATTGAACAAGTCATCAAGCAATTCCCAGAGATTGTGTCTGTTATGCAAAATATCAATGACCAGAACACCAATGCAATTTTTGGTAAGGAATGGTGCACACTTTATGGACAAGACTTTATCACTGACCAGATGTTGGGAAATGACTACCAAATCGCTGGACCCGCTTTTTACCAAGTCAATACTGAAATGGCTGAAAAACTTTATCAAACAGCCATTGACTTTGCAGCATTAAAATCAGATGATGTGGTTATCGATGCCTACTCAGGAATTGGAACGATAGGTTTATCAGTCGCCAAGTACGTTAAGGAAGTCTATGGTGTAGAGGTTATTCCAGAAGCGGTTGAGAATAGCAAAAAGAATGCCCAACTGAACCATATTTCAAACGCCCACTATGTCTGTGATACAGCTGAAAATGCTATGAAGAATTGGCTCAAAGAAGGTATTCAACCAAGTGTTATTCTAGTAGACCCACCACGCAAGGGCTTGACCGAAAGCTTTATCAAAGCAAGCGCTCAAACAGGAGCTGACCGCATCGTCTATATCTCATGTAATGTCGCCACCATGGCGCGTGATATCAAACTCTACCAAGAATTGGGATATGAGTTGAAGAAAGTCCAGCCGGTGGATTTATTTCCGCAAACGCATCATGTGGAGTGTGTAAGTTTGTTAGTGAAACGGAGCTAATGCTCAAAATAAAGAAACTAAAACTCCATTATTTTAAGATGAAAAACTAAATTTTTCTGTGGAGATGAAATATTGATAGAGAGCAGACTTGAGTTTGATAAAATCACATCCTTTGATGAGTTTAATAAATACTATTGGTATCGTGATGAACTTTCACAACTATGTAAGTCATTAGGATTAGAATATAGAGGTACAAAACAAGAACTCAATCATATTATCGAGCAGTACTTTAAGGGGAATTTGATTAAAAAATCATCAACAAAAAGAAATAAGAAACGAGTAGCAGCTATTGCCTTAGATACGCCCTTACTTGAATGTGGATTCTCCTTTAACACTCACTTTAGAGAATATTTCTCAACTTTAACAGATGTTTCACCCTTTAAATTTACTGCTGATATGGCGACTGCTTGGAGAAAAGTAAAAAGAGAAAATGATTTGAGTTTTACAATCCAAGATATGCTAAAAGTTTATTATGGAAATTCAGATTATGCCAAGTATGATCATTCGGTTTGTCAATGGAATCAATTTTTAAAGGATTTCTGTGCAGACGAAAATAGTCTTAACTACTCAAACAAGTTAAAAGTAGCTTCTATTCTTTGGAAAGAAGTTAGAAATTCAAAAGCTGAAAAAATTTATTCAAAGAATCTTTTGACTGAATATGCTGATAAAATAAACGAGTATGGGAAATAGAAAAATCAGTCTAAATCAATAGTTCACAAGGAGGTATCTTATGCTCGGAGCAATTATTGGAGATATTGTAGGTTCTGTTTACGAATGGAACAATATCAAAACTAAGGACTTTCCTTTATTTCGGAAAGACTGCTTTTTTACAGATGACACGGTTATGACCTGTGCTGTCGCAGAAGCAATCATGAATGGTGGGCAAAAGGATGACTTTATTGACGCCATGAAGAAATATGGTAGACTGTATCCGAATGCTGATTATGGTGCTCGGTTTAATGCATGGCTAAACAGCGATAACCGTGAGCCTTATAATAGCTTTGGGAATGGTTCGGCTATGCGTGTTTCTCCATGCGCTTGGGACATGGACTGTAGTTTTTATGCGAGAGCTGGAATGTGGCCATCATCTAGAGAACTTGCGAGCCTTTCTGCAGAGGTAACCCATAATCATCCAGAAGGTGTCAAAGGCGCTATGGCTATATCTGATGCTATCTTTCTGTGTCGCTTTTACTTTGGTGGTTATTGTAGAGAATACGAGCAACCAATTAATGACAATCATACAGAGTGTAAAAGACGGATTAAGGATTATATAGAGAAGACATACGGCTACAATCTATCTCAAACTTTAGATGAAATTCGCCCTAACTATTGTTTTAATGAAACATGCCAGGATACTGTCCCTCAAGCCATTATCGCCTTTCTTGAAAGTAGAGACTTCGAAGATGCGATAAGGAATGCCATTTCCCTTGGTGGCGATAGTGATACACTTGCTGCAATAACTGGCAGCATAGCCGAGGCAGCTTATGGTATTCCTGATTGGATAAAGGATAAGGCCTATTCTTACTTGGATGAACCCTTAAAGGATGTAGTTATACGATGGGAAAATAGAATAAAAGCGTATTAATCTCCAGTACGTCAGATTTCTCTTTTCTGAGTTTTCATTATATAATAGCATTATATGTAATGGTAAATGTAGCTACGCTAACATTTCTATTTAAAAATTAAGGAGTATTATCAATGAAAAAAGCAATGGTAATTATCAACCCTACTTCTGGTGGGGAAAAGGCTTTGGATTACAAAGAAAAGCTGGAGAATAAAGCAAAAGAATACTTTGAGCACGTAGAAACCAAAATTACCGAAAAAGCGCTGGATGCAACACATTTTGCTGAAGAAGCTTCTCGTGAGCAGTACGATGCAGTGGTTGTTTTTGGTGGAGACGGGACTGTCAATGAAGTTATTTCAGGTATTGCTGAGAGAGACTACATTCCTAAGTTAGGGATTATCCCTGGTGGGACGGGTAACCTCATTACGAAACTGTTGGAAATCAATCAAGACATCGATGGCGCTATTGATGAACTGGATTTCAACTTAACCAATAAGATTGATATCGGAAAAGCGAATGACAATTATTTTGGTTATATCTTTAGTATCGGTTCTCTTCCTGAGGCGATTCACAATGTTGAAATCGAGGACAAGACAAAATTCGGTATTTTAGCCTATGCTGTTAATACTATGAAGTCTGTCATGACGGATCAGGTCTTTAACATTAAGGTTGAGACAGAAAATGGAAATTATGTTGGTGAAGCAAGCCATGTTTTGGTTCTCTTGACAAATTACTTCGCTGACAAAAAAATCTTTGAAGAAAACAAGGACGGCTATGCTAACATTTTGATTTTAAAAGACGCATCTCTATTCTCCAAATTATCCGTCATTCCTGATTTACTAAAAGGCGATGTTGTCGCAAATGATAATATCGAATATATCAGAGCACGTAATATTAAGATTTCTTCAGATAGTGAATTGGAGTCAGATGTTGATGGCGATAAGTCGGATAACCTTCCTGTAGAAATCAGGGTACTGGGCCAACATATTGAAGTATTTTCAAAACCGAAAGAGTAGAAAATAAAAATTAGTTTATTATTCACAACGAAATTAAGTTCTATATCAACGATTGGAGGAGGAATGGATTCTCTATTTGATGAATTTCGAACAATCTGTTCTCATTTAAACAAAGTTGGAATCACACCGACGCTCATGGGGTCTTTGGGTTTTGAATACCGTTCAAATGAAGAATGGGGGCCGTCTGACATTGACATTCATGTGCCTGGTGACTCTAGAGGTTGGGAAGCTCCTGACCATCTCAGAATCTATGACTGGGACAAGATAATGAAAGTGATGAATCACTTAGGTTACGCCTTAATAGATATTCATGAGCATGAATTCCAAAAAGATGGTCTGAGTGTTGAATTCGGAAGTATCGATTCTTTATCTGATTTTGCAGGAGTTTCGGAATCGGATATAGAGTTGATTCATCTCGAAAACATCACTTTTCGCGTTCCAAGTTTGGAACAGTTTTTAAGCATTTACAAGGCTTCTTCCCAAGATTCTTATCGAAATGAGCACAATAACAATAAGGATTTTAAAAAAATTGAGTGGCTGGAAAGACATTTGTAAATCATCATTTGAAAAGTAGCAAGTTGTAAGACTAGCTGCTTTTTTATTTATAGAACCAAACCACTAGAATCTACGGACAAGCCTTGAAAATAAAATACGAAAGTAGTATACTAGAATCATAATTATGAAAACGTTTGCGTAAAATTTGAATTAGAACTTAAGGAGACAAATTGATGGAATTAAGCGCTATTTACCATAGGCCTGAGTCGGAGTTTACCTATCTTTATAAGGATAAGAAGCTTCATATTCGGATTCGAACTAAGAAAGGGGACATTGAAAGCATCAACTTGCACTATGGGGACCCTTTTATCTTTATGGAGGAGTTTTATCAAGATACAAAGGAAATGGCCAAGCTGACTTCCGACGCCATCTTTGATTATTGGCAGGTTGAAGTGTCCGTTGACTTTGCACGTATCCAGTATCTCTTTGAAGTCACGGATACAGAAGGCCAGAGCATTTTGTACGGCGATAAAGGTTGTGTGGACAATTCTCTAGAAAATCTTCATGCCATTGGAAATGGCTTTAAGTTGCCTTATCTTCATGAGATTGATGCCTGTCAGGTTCCCGACTGGGTTTCAGACACGGTATGGTATCAGATATTTCCTGAGAGGTTTGCCAATGGAAATGCTCGATTAAACCCAGAAGGGACATTAGACTGGGATTCATCTATCACATCTAAGAGTAATGATTTCTTTGGTGGTGATTTACAGGGGATTATTGACCATCTGGATTATTTGCAAGACTTGGGCATTACTGGACTTTATCTCTGTCCCATCTTTGAATCTACGAGCAATCATAAGTACAATACGACAGATTACTTTGAAATTGACCGTCATTTTGGGGACAAGGAGACCTTTCGGGAACTGGTCGAGCAAGCTCATCAGCGTGGCATGAAAGTCATGCTGGATGCTGTATTTAACCATATTGGTTCGCAATCACCTCAATGGCAAGATGTTGTCGAAAATGGTGAGCAATCTGCTTATAAAGATTGGTTCCATATTCAACAATTTCCAGTGATGACTGAAAAACTAGCCAACAAGAGAGAGTTGCCTTATCATGCTTTTGGTTTCGAGGACTATATGCCTAAGCTAAATACAGCCAATCCAGAGGTCAAGGACTATCTTTTGAAGGTTGCGACTTATTGGATTGAAGAGTTTGATATCGATGCTTGGCGGTTGGATGTGGCTAATGAGATTGACCATCAGTTTTGGAGGGATTTTCGTAAGGCAGTTTTAGCTAAAAAACCTGATCTTTATATTTTAGGAGAAGTCTGGCATAGGTCTCAGCCTTGGCTAAATGGAGATGAGTTCCATGCTGTCATGAACTATCCGTTATCTGATAGCATCAAGGAGTATTTTTTACGAGGTATTAAGAAGACGGAACAGTTTATCGATGAAATCAATGGCCAATCTATGCATTACAAGCAGCAGATTTCAGAGGTTATGTTTAATCTTTTGGATTCTCATGATACAGAACGTATTTTGTGGACGGCCAATGAGGATGTGCAACTGGTTAAATCAGCCTTAGCCTTTCTCTTTTTACAAAAGGGAACACCATGTATCTACTACGGAACCGAGCTAGCCTTGACCGGAGGACCAGACCCAGATTGTCGACGTTGTATGCCTTGGGAACGTGTATCAAGTGACGATGATATGCTGAATTTCATGAAGCAGCTGATTAATATTAGAAAACAAGCGTCATCAACCATTCAGTATGGCAAGTATAGCCTTCAAGAAATCAAACCTGATCTAGTAGCTCTGGAATGGAAATACCAAGGCCGGCTCCTTAAAGCGATCTTTAACCAATCAAAAGAAGAATATCTTTTAGAGAAGGAAACCGTAGCACTAGCAAGCAATTGCCAAGAATCGGAGAATCAGCTTGTCATCTCTCCAAAAGGATTTGTGATTTTTCATTAAAGAGCAATTATGAGTGACAGGAAAATTGTAGTATAGAGAGCATTTTACAAACAGACTATTTGTTGTCTTGCTACAATTGGTATATAATTTAACTTAAAGAAAATAGGAGGACTAATCGAATGGAATTAAAAGATTTTACAGAAAAAGAACAGGAAATGATTAAGAAGGGGCTGACTACGTCTAAGATTAGTGACAAGGAAACTGCTGAGAAGATTCTTGCGCTAGTACCACAAGACTTGATTAAGCGAATCCCGTTTTTTGTCAGAAAGCATGCTACAACACGTACGATTAAACGCATTTCAATTGAACACCCTGAACTCTACGCTACAGCCCAAACAAGTGGTGAAATTCCAGAAAAAGAACGCGAAGAATTGCGTCAAATTATCACGACTATCTTTGAACAAAAGATGAATAAGCATAGTATTAAGTAGTTGGATGAGGACATTTTTTATTGGCGGTCTGGGAAGTAATATCTATCATAGCAAGGATTTTCTTCAAGAACTAGATTCGCAAGTCTATTTTCTAAATCCATATGAAAAGCATCTTCGAGATGAAACAGAATTGAAATCATGGTTTAAAAATGAGATTGTAAAGGAAGAATCTATCTGTCTGATAGGTCATTCTCTTGGAGGAGATTTGGCACGTTATCTTGCATCGGAATTTCAAGAAGTGAAGAAACTGATTCTTTTGGATGGTGGCTATCTAGATTTAGATAAGATTTTAACTTTAGATGCGGAATTAGAGGAAACTAAAAACTATATCAAATCTCAAATTATTTCGGATTTAGATGTTCTTATTTTTAAAGAAAAATCTGAAGCAAAGCATTGGTCAGAAAATATGGAGAAAGCTGTAAGACAGTCCTATCACTGGAATGCGAAATATAATAGATATGAGTTAGCTATAAAATATGAAAATATAGAAGCGATACTCATCCTACGGAGGAAAATACAAGCTTTTAAGAGAGAAGTGGGAGATACCTTGTTTATCAGTCCTTGCTATCCTAATGAAGCTACATGGAGAGAGGAAGCCCTAAAAGAATTGCCAGACTATTTTGATACTATTCTTCTAGAGAACTTTGGCCATGAGCTTTATACTGAAGCACCTAAAGAAATCGCTAGTCTAATTAATGAGTGGTTCTCTTATTCTCACTGGGCTATTGAATAAATTGTCATAATTAATATATAGTTTATTGGAATAAGATATGAACAAATTGATTAGGAATATCAAATTAATTTGGGCTCTTTGTCAACTGTAGTAGGTTGAAGTCAGCTAAGATCTAGAAAGGATAAATTTCGTCCTTTCTTTTTTGATATTTGAGTCTTTGATATCGAGTGGTTTTGTGATAAAAAGTAATGATTCCATATGATTTTTTCTATGGAACTTTTTCTACACAAAATAGACTCCATAATATCGATAGGGGATTTACCCACTATAAATATTATAGAGTCGCTTTTTCTATTCAGAGAGCTTAAAGGGCTATCATCGGACAAAATAGAGAAGGCATGATATAATATAAAGTAGATTTCTATGTAATTAAATAAGAACTGTTTGAACACCATTCATTTGAAAACTCTCTATGTTCAAACGATAGTAAAATAAAATAGGGTTTCTAACCCCTTGCTACGAAAGGAAAAAAACTCAATGGCTACTATTCAATGGTTTCCTGGCCACATGTCTAAAGCGCGTCGACAGGTTCAGGAAAATTTAAAATTTGTTGATTTTGTGACGATTTTGGTGGATGCACGCTTACCTCTATCTAGTCAAAATCCTATGTTGACCAAAATTGTTGGTGACAAACCAAAACTCTTGATTTTAAACAAGGCGGACTTGGCCGATCCAGCAATGACCAAGGAATGGCGTCAGTATTTTGAATCACAGGGAATCCAGACGCTGGCTATCAACTCCAAAGAACAAGTAACTGTAAAAGTTGTAACAGATGCGGCAAAAAAACTCATGGCTGATAAGATTGCTCGCCAGAAAGAACGTGGCATCAAGATTGAAACCTTGCGTACCATGATTATTGGGATTCCAAACGCTGGTAAATCAACTCTTATGAACCGTTTGGCTGGTAAGAAAATTGCCGTTGTCGGCAATAAACCAGGTGTGACAAAGGGTCAACAATGGCTCAAAACCAATAAAGACCTGGAAATCTTGGATACACCAGGGATTCTTTGGCCTAAGTTTGAGGATGAAACTGTTGCATTGAAACTGGCCTTGACAGGAGCTATCAAAGACCAGTTGCTTCCTATGGATGAGGTAACTATTTTTGGCCTCAATTATTTCAAAGAACATTATCCAGAAAAGTTGGCTGAACGCTTCAAACAAATGAAAATTGAAGAAGAAGCGCCTGTTATTATTATGGACATGACCCGTGCCCTCGGTTTCCGTGATGACTATGACCGTTTCTACAGTCTCTTCGTGAAGGAAGTCCGCGACGGCAAACTCGGTAACTATACCTTAGATACATTGGAAGACCTCAATGGCGACGATTAAAGAAATCAAAGAACTACTTGCAACGGTTAAGGAGTTAGAAAGCCCTATTTTTTTAGAGCTTGAAAAGGATAATCGCTCTGGAGTTCAAAAGGAAATCAGCAAGCGTAAAAAAGCCATTCAGGCAGAATTGGATGAGGATCTTCGTTTGGAATCCATGCTTTCCTACGAAAAAGAACTTTACAAGCAAGGATTGACCTTGATAGCAGGTGTTGACGAGGTTGGTCGTGGTCCTCTGGCTGGGCCTGTAGTCGCTGCAGCTGTTATTTTACCTCAAAATTGTAAGATTCAAGCCCTCAACGACAGTAAGAAAATTCCAAAAAAGAAACATCTGGAGATTTTCCAAGCCGTTCAGGACCAAGCTTTGTCAATCGGCATTGGTATCATGGATAATCAAATCATCGACCAAGTCAATATCTATGAAGCAACCAAACTGGCCATGAAGGAAGCAATCTCCCAGCTCAGTCCTCAACCTGAACATCTCTTGATAGATGCCATGAAACTGGATTTACCAATTTCACAAACATCTATCATCAAAGGAGATGCCAACTCCCTCTCTATCGCAGCAGCATCTATAGTAGCCAAGGTGACACGTGATGAATTGATGAAGGACTACGATCAGCAGTTCCCTGGCTATGATTTTACTGCTAATGCAGGATATGGAACAGCTAAACACCTGGAAGGCCTCACAAAACTAGGAGTTACCCCAATTCACCGAACCAGCTTTGAACCCGTTAAATCGCTGGTTTCAGGAGAAAAAGAAAGTTAAGTTAGAAGGAATGATTATGGAGGAACAGTCAGAAACACTCAGCTCCAAGAAAGAATTTGCCTTTGCCTCAAGCACCATATTATCCCAAGTTGGGCGAGGCATCATCGTGGGTCTCGTCGTCGGACTCATCGTCGGATCTTTTCGGTTTTTAATCGAAAAAGGCTTCCACCTGATACAAGGACTTTATCAAGATCAAGCGCACCTAGTGCGCAATCTTTTTATCATTGGTCTATTTTATTTAATAGTTTGTTGGCTCAGTGCGAAATTAACTCGGTCAGAAAAAGACATCAAAGGTTCAGGAATTCCTCAAGTTGAAGCCGAATTAAAGGGATTGATGACTCTCAACTGGTGGGGCGTACTTTGGAAAAAATATATTCTAGGAATTTTGGCTATTGCTAGTGGCCTTATGCTAGGGCGTGAAGGACCAAGTATTCAACTTGGAGCAGTCGGTGGTAAAGGAATTGCCAAATGGCTCAAATCCAGTCCAGTAGAGGAACGCTCCTTGATTGCTAGTGGAGCTGCCGCTGGTCTAGCTGCGGCCTTTAATGCACCTATTGCAGGACTTCTCTTTGTGGTAGAAGAAGTTTATCACCATTTTTCACGCTTTTTCTGGGTCTCCACTCTCGCAGCTAGTCTCGTAGCAAACTTTGTTTCTCTGCTCATATTTGGCCTAACACCCGTACTGGATATGCCAGACAACATCCCACTCATGACCCTAGACCAGTATTGGATTTACCTCCTTATGGGAGTTTTTCTTGGACTATCTGGTTTTCTCTATGAGAAGGCTGTGCTCAATGTTGGTCGAGTTTATGATTGGCTTGGTCAAAAAATCAATTTGGATAGAGCTTATTATCCAATTCTGGCCTTCATTCTCATCATACCAGTCGGAATCTTCTTACCCCAAATCCTTGGTGGTGGAAATCAGCTGGTTCTTTCCCTGACTAAGCAAGATTATAGTTTCCAAGTTCTATTAGCTTACTTTTTGATTCGCTTTGTTTGGAGCATGATTAGTTATGGAAGTGGCCTTCCAGGAGGAATTTTCCTACCCATTTTGGCGCTAGGTTCCTTACTTGGTGCTCTAGTTGGTGTTATTTGTGTCAATCTTGGACTTGTCAGTCAAGAGCAGTTTCCTATATTTGTCATTCTGGGAATGAGTGGCTATTTTGGAGCAATATCTAAGGCACCCTTAACCGCTATGATTCTGGTAACCGAAATGGTAGGAGATATTCGCAATCTCATGCCACTTGGATTAGTAACCCTAGTTGCCTACATCATCATGGATCTGCTCAAGGGTGCCCCAGTTTATGAGGCCATGCTAGAAAAAATGCTGCCTGAAGAAGCTTCAGACGAAGGAGAAGTCACTCTCATTGAAATCCCTGTTTCAGATAAAATAGCAGGAAAACAAGTACACGAACTCAACTTACCACATAACGTACTCATCACCACCCAAGTCCATAATGGTAAAAGCCAAACCGTTAACGGTTCAACCAGAATGTATCTCGGAGATATGATTCATCTAGTGATTCCAAAAAGTGAAATTGGGAAAGTAAAAGATTTATTGTTGTAGGAGTTTTTACATAATTTATGTTATGTAAAAATAAACTTCTTAATTAAATATATTAGAAAACCGATTCTCAGCAATGAGATCGGTTATTTTTTAATAACCCTCTTTTTTAATATACTATTTCCTCCAAAATCATTGAAATTATAGCCTGAATTTGATATGATATCTCTATGGATAAAAGTAGAGCAAAACGTGTTGAGCACGATAAAAAGAGAATCGGTTTAATAGCCCTGGTAGCTATCTTTTCGGTAAGTATCTGTGTCCTTGGTTCAATGATTGGATACAAAGTATATACAAAGCAAAGTTTCGAACAAAAAATTGAGTCTTTAAAAAATGATAAAGATAATCAATTGAGTGAGGGAAATCAGAAAGATCATTTTCGTAAGGGACAAGCAGAAGTAATTGCCTATTATCCTCTCCAAGGGGAGCAAGTGATTTCATCTGTAAAAGAAATCATGACACAGGATATTAAGGAAAATCTGGAAGACAAAGAAAATCTGGTTTTTTATTATACGGAGAAACAGGATTCGACTTTAAAAGGGATTGTCAACCGAAGTGTGATGAAACAAGTCTATGATTTAACTTCGTCAAAAGTTGAAGAGACTGAAAAAACTAGTCTGGCAAAAGTACATTTGACAGAAGATGGTAAACCTTTTACACTTGATCAACTATTTTCAGATGCTAGTAAGGCCAAAGAGAAACTGATAAAAGAACTGACTTCTTTTTTACAGGATAAGAAATTGGAGCAAGAAAAGATTGATCAAGTTGTTAAAGGTTTCTCTGACCAAGACTTGTCTGCATGGAACTTTGATTACAAGGATAGTCAGATTATCCTTTATCCGAGTCAGCCTGTTGAAAATCTGGATGAGATTGCCTTGCCAGTATCAAGTTTCTTTGAGGTCATTCAGTCCTCTTATTTATTAGATAAGGATGCAGAGCTATATAAGGCTTATTATGAAAAGAAAAATCGTAAAGTAGTGGCCTTGACTTTTGATGATGGACCAAATCCTGCGACGACAAATCAAGCATTAGATACACTTTCTAAGTATGGTATTAAGGCGACTTTCTTTGTTTTAGGTAAGAATGTTTCTGGCAATGAAGAGATTTTGAAACGTATGAAAGCAGATGGTCATGTCATTGGAAACCATAGTTGGAGCCATCCAGTTCTTTCAAAACTTTCCCTTGATGAAGCTAAAAAACAAATTACTGATACTGAGGATGCGTTGACTAAGGTGCTGGGTTCTAGTTCAAAACTCATGCGTCCGCCTTATGGAGCCATTACAGACGACATTCGCAATAGTCTCGATTTGAGTTTTATTATGTGGGATGTAGATAGTCTGGACTGGAAGAGTAAAAATGAAGCAGCTATTTTGACAGAAATTCAGCGTGAAGTCAAGAATGGTTCTATTATTCTCATGCATGATATCCATGCTGAAACAGTGAATGCTCTGCCGAAGGTTATTGACTATTTGAAAGGGCAAGGTTATGACTTTGTTACCGTACCAGATTTGTTAGATTCTCGTCTTAAAGCTCACCAGCTCTATTACGACCGTGACCAATAATACACAAAATCTAAAGAGATAAGTTTTCTTTGAGAATTTGTTTCTTTGGATTTTCTTCTCATAGAAAGGAAAAATAATGAAATCTTACACTTTAAATAATGCCGTTCCAATTCCAGTTATAGGATTTGGAACCTGGAAAGCTGAAAATGGAGAGATTGCCTATCAAGCTGTCCTAGAGGCTTTAAAGGCAGGCTATCGCCATATCGATACGGCAGCGATTTATAAAAATGAAGAAAGCGTTGGACGTGCTATTCAAGATAGTGGTATTCCGAGGGAGGAAATTTTTGTAACAAGTAAACTTTGGAATACAAATCACAACTATGAGCAAGCTCGTCAAGCTTTTGAAGAGTCTTTAGCGAAGTTGGGCTTGGATTATTTGGATTTGTATTTGATTCATTGGCCAAATCCAAAACCGCTCAGAGAAAATGACCAATGGAAAATCCGAAATGCAGAAGTTTGGAGAGCGATGGAAGACCTCTATCAAGAAGGCAAAATCCGTGCTATTGGAGTTAGTAATTTCCTTCCCCATCATTTGGATGCCTTGCTTGAAACAGCAAAAATTCTTCCAGCGGTCAATCAAATTCGCTTGGCGCCAGGTGTGTATCAAGAGGAAGTTGTAGCTTACTGTAGAGAAAAAGGAATTTTATTGGAAGCTTGGGGACCTTTTGGTCAGGGAGAACTGTTTGATAGCAAGCAAGTGCAAGAAATCGCAGCAAATCATGGAAAGTCTGTTGCTCAGATAGCCTTGGCCTGGAGCTTGGCAGAAGGATTTTTACCGCTTCCGAAATCTGTCACAGCGTCTCGTATTCAGGCTAATCTTGATTGCTTTGGAATTGAACTGAGTCATGAGGAGAGAGAAACTTTAAAAACAATTGCTGTTCAGTCTGGTGCTCCACGAGTTGATGATATGGATTTCTAGAAAATCATAAAAAGAATTGTACATTGTTCTAATTTTTGCTATAATAGTTAGCAGGAAAGAAAGTCTTATGGCGTTCTTCAAGCGAGCTTGGGATAGTGGGAGCCAAGTAGGACAAAATAAAGAGCTGGCGCTTTCTGTAGTATTTTCAAAAACAATGAAGTAATAAATTAGGGTGGAACCGCGTTTTTGACGCCCCTAGGTTAAATCAACCTAGGATTGTCGGACGCGGTTCTTTCGCTTATTCAGTCTATTATGTGAAAGAAAGGAGAGACGTGAAAAACCTTTATCTTGTAAAAGACGATAGTCAACTAGCTGCATTTCGTGATTTTGTAGTAAGAAATACTGAAAAGTTGAAAGATTATCAATCTTTTTTAAAGAATGAACTTGCAGTCTGTGATTTACCGCAAGCTGTTATTTGGTCAAGTTTTAATGCTGCTACACAGATTATTAGGGAAAGTGCTGTTCCAGCCTATACAAATAATAGACGAATGGTTATGACGCCTGATTTAGCTGTTTGGAAAGAGTTGTATTTGTATCAGTTGATGGACTACGAGTGTTCTCAGCAAACTCAAGCAATAGAAAGTCACTATCATTCTTTATCTGAAAATTTCCTCTTACAGATTGTAGGACATGAGTTAGCTCATTGGTCGGAGCATTTTTTAGATGATTTTGATGGTTATGACTCTTATATCTGGTTCGAAGAGGGGATGGTTGAATATATTAGTCGCAAGTATTTCTTGACAGAAGAGGAATTTCAAGCGGAAAAAATTTGTAATCAATCTCTCGTAGAACTTTTTCAGAAGAAGTATGGTTGGCATTCATTGAATGATTTTGGTTCTTCGACTTATGATAAGAACTATGCAAGTATTTTTTACGAATACTGGCGTAGTTTTTTGACAATAGATAAGTTGGTAGAAAATCTAGGTAGTGTACAAGCGGTCTTCGATTCTTATCATTTATGGGCAAATACAGATAAAACTCTTCCTTTGTTAAATTGGTTTGTTCAGCAGAAATTAATTGAAAAAGAAATATAAAAACTAAAGGAGTAAACAATGTCTAAGAAATTAACATTTCAAGAAATTATTTTGACTTTGCAACAATTTTGGAATGACCAAGGTTGTATGCTTATGCAGGCTTATGATAATGAAAAAGGTGCGGGAACCATGAGTCCTTACACTTTCCTTCGTGCTATCGGACCTGAGCCATGGAATGCAGCGTATGTGGAGCCATCACGTCGTCCTGCTGACGGTCGTTACGGGGAAAACCCTAACCGTCTCTACCAACACCACCAATTCCAAGTGGTCATGAAGCCATCTCCATCAAATATCCAAGAGCTTTACCTTGAGTCTTTGGAAAAATTGGGAATCAATCCTTTGGAGCACGATATTCGTTTCGTTGAGGACAACTGGGAAAACCCCTCAACTGGTTCAGCTGGTCTTGGTTGGGAAGTTTGGCTTGACGGGATGGAAATTACTCAGTTCACTTATTTCCAACAAGTCGGTGGATTGGCAACTGGCCCTGTGACTGCGGAAGTTACCTATGGTTTGGAGCGTTTGGCCTCTTATATTCAAGAAGTAGACTCTGTCTATGATATCGAGTGGGCTGATGGTGTAAAATACGGAGAAATCTTTATCCAGCCTGAGTATGAGCACTCAAAATATTCGTTTGAAATTTCGGACCAAGAAATGTTGCTGGAAAACTTTGATAAGTTTGAAAAAGAAGCTGGTCGTGCCTTGGAAGAAGGCTTGGTTCACCCTGCCTATGACTATGTTCTCAAATGTTCACATACCTTTAACCTGCTTGATGCGCGTGGTGCTGTATCTGTAACAGAGCGCGCAGGCTATATCGCTCGTATCCGTAACTTGGCCCGTGTTGTAGCCAAAACCTTTGTCGCAGAACGTAAACGCCTAGGCTACCCACTTTTGGATGAAGCAACACGAGCTAAACTTTTAGCAGAAGACGCAGAATAGTGAGTAATACTGTGCTCTAAAATCGTTAGAGGCAAGTCGAAGACTTGCTAGAGGGATATGCACCGCCGTACTGTTATGTGGGGATTTTTGAATCCTTGGGTTCAAAAATCAGTCAGCTAAATCCACTTTGATGAGACTGTTGGAAATCTTGATTAATTTAGCATTAGATTTCCATACAGACTCACAAAGTTGGTTAGCTACGTCCCCAGTACCTAAGATGCATATCAAAAAAGATTGAAGAAAATGTAAAGGAAAAAACATGACAAAAAACTTATTAGTAGAACTCGGTCTTGAAGAATTACCAGCCTATGTTGTCACACCAAGTGAAAAACAACTAGGCGAAAAAATGGCAGCTTTCCTCAAGGAAAACCGCCTGTCTTTTGAAGCCGTTCAAACCTTCTCAACACCACGTCGTTTGGCTGTTCGTGTGACTGGTCTAGCAGACAAACAGGCTGATTTGACTGAAGATTTCAAGGGTCCAGCAAAGAAAATTGCCTTGGATAGTGATGGGAACTTCACCAAAGCAGCTCAAGGCTTCGTCCGTGGAAAAGGCTTGACTGTTGAAGATATCGAATTCCGTGAAATCAAGGGTGAAGAATATGTCTATGTCACTAAGGAAGAAATTGGTCAAGCAGTTGAAGCAATTGTTCCAGGTGTTGTAGATGTTTTGAAGTCATTGACTTTCCCTGTCAGCATGCACTGGGCTGGAAATAGCTTTGAATACATTCGTCCTGTTCACACATTAACTGTTCTTTTAGATGAAGAAGAGTTTGATTTGGATTTCCTTGATATAAAGGGAGGTCGTGTGAGCCGTGGTCATCGTTTCTTGGGGAAAGAAACCAAGATTCAGTCAGCATTGAGCTATGAAGAAGACCTTCGTAAGCAGTTTGTAATCGCAGATCCACGTGAACGTGAGCAAATGATTGTTGACCAAATCAAAGCAATCGAAGCTGAACATGGTGTACGTATCGAAATTGATGCTGATTTGCTTAATGAAGTCTTGAACTTGGTTGAATACCCAACTGCCTTTATGGGAAGTTTTGATGCCAAATACCTTGAGGTTCCAGAAGAAGTTTTGGTGACTTCGATGACGGAACACCAACGGTACTTTGTTGTCCGTGATCAAGATGGTAAGCTCTTACCAAACTTCATTTCTGTTCGTAACGGAAACGCAGAGCATTTGGAAAATGTCATCAAAGGAAATGAAAAAGTTTTGGTAGCTCGTTTGGAAGATGGTGAATTCTTCTGGCGTGAAGATCAAAAATTGGTCATTTCAGATCTTGTTGAAAAATTAAACAATGTGACTTTCCATGAGAAAATTGGTTCCCTTCGTGAACACATGATTCGTACTGGTCAGATTGCTATTCTCTTGGCAGAAAAAGCAGGCTTGTCAGCGGATGAAACGATTGACCTAGCACGTGCAGCAGCCATTTACAAGTTTGACTTGTTGACAGGTATGGTTGGCGAATTTGACGAGCTCCAAGGAATTATGGGTGAGAAATATGCCCTTCTTGCTGGGGAAACTCCAGCAGTGGCAGCTGCTATTCGTGAACACTACATGCCTACATCAGCTGAAGGAGAACTTCCAGAGAGCAAGGTTGGAGCCATTCTAGCTATTGCAGACAAATTGGATACGATTTTGAGTTTCTTCTCAGTAGGCTTGATTCCATCAGGTTCTAATGACCCTTATGCCCTTCGTCGTGCGACGCAAGGTGTGGTTCGTATCTTGGATGCCTTTGGTTGGCACATTGCTATGGATGAGTTGATTGATAGCCTTTATGCTTTGACATTTGACAGCTTGACTTATGAAAATAAAGCAGAAGTTATGAACTTTATCAAGGCTCGTGTTGATAAGATGATGGGATCTACTCCAAAAGATATCAAGGAAGCCGTTCTTGCAGGTTCAAACTTTGTTGTGGCGGATATGTTGGAAGCAGCAAGTGCTCTCGTAGAAGCAAGCAAGGAAGAAGACTTCAAACCATCTGTTGAATCACTTTCTCGTGCCTTTAACTTGGCTGAGAAGGCAGAAGGAGTAGCTACAGTTGATTCAGCTCTCTTTGAGAATGAAGAAGAGAAAGCATTGGCAGAAGCTGTAGAATCACTCGTTTTGTCAGGGACTGCCAGTCAGCAATTGAAACAACTCTTTACTCTTAGCCCAGTCATTGATGCATTCTTTGAGAATACCATGGTTATGGATGAAAATGAAGCAATCCGTCAAAATCGTTTGGCAATCTTGTCGCAATTAACTCAAAAAGCAGCTAAACTTGCACGTTTTAACCAAATCAATACCAAATAAAATCTGTTAAACGGATTAAATCTTATCATAAAGGAGAGAAACATGGATCCTAAAAAAATTGATCGTATTAACGAGCTTGCCAAAAAGAAAAAAACAGAAGGCTTGACCCCAGAAGAAAAAGTAGAACAAGCCAAACTACGTGAGGAGTACATCGAAGGTTATCGTCGCACTGTTCGTCACCACATTGAAGGGATCAAAATTGTGGATGAAGAAGGAAACGATGTTACACCAGAAAAACTACGTCAAGTCCAACGTGAAAAAGGTTTACATGGCCGTAGTCTCGATGATCCAAATTCATAATAAGTATTCTTTCTTTTAAAAAAGATAGGTGAAATAATAATCACAAGACTATCATACATAAATGAGCTGCACCTCAAAAGTTAGAGCTAGAAAATCTAACTTTTGAGGTGTTTTATTATGAAATTGAGTTATATAGTGAATTGAAATAGGATACGAACAAAGAGATTAGTGAATTCAAATTAATTTCTATATAGGTTTTAGAATTAGTTGTGTACTATTCTAGATTCAATCCATTATAAATATATGCTCTAAAATGATGGCAGCTGAGTCTTCTATCGTCAAGAAAAATCATCAAATCCCTCGTATTATAGTCATTTAGTTTTAAAAAAGCGCTCTAAATATTTGAAAATATTGGGAACTTCCCTTAATAAATCCGTCACTTTCTTTTTCAAGATAGCCCAAGCTTGCTCAATAGGATTCAAATTTGGGGAATAAGGCTGTAGAGGTAAGAAAAAGTATCTATCTTGGATGCACAGTTCATCCAAGATATGCTTGGGATGAAAACTAGCATTGTCCATAACAATGACATGAAGTGTCTTCAAAGCAGGCAGGAGTTGCGTTTTGAACCGCTCCACAAAGAAATCGCTCGTCATACTTTCCTTGTAAATCATGGGAGCTATAAACTCTCCGTCTACTTGTCCTGAAACAATTGAAGTTCGCTCAAAACGGCGTCCGCTAATCTTTTCATAGACTTTCTTCCCTCTAGGAGCCCGTGCATAGGGACGATAGAGGTAGCGGTCGATTCCCGTTTCGTCAATATATATGACTGGTAAATCTTTTAGGTTATCCAAAATATCAAGAAATTCAGCGACTTTCTCTGGATCTTGTTCCTTAAAGCTAGTCGTCCTTTTTTAAAGTGACCTTAATCTACTTTAAAGCTGCCCATACTGAAGGAACAACACAATCAAAATGTGCCGCAATTTCCCGTAAAAAAGCGTCTGGATGAGCCTCTACAAAAGTTTTAATTCCTCTAAAGGAATCTTTCGCTTTTTGACAACTCACTTTTTCCGCTTTAAGTGTCCTTGCTCACGTCTTTCTTTTCACACGTGAAGAGAGTTCTGACGCCAACATCAAAAACTTTGGCTGCCTCGACATGGCTGTGCTCTTCTTTGATGTAATCTAATGATCCTTGTTTAAAATTTGTACTATATGCCATAGCTTTATTATAAGATGCTTATTTTAAACTAAGCAACTATACCATCCAATCTAAGGCATTGTGAAGAGCTACAGTAGTTGTACCAAATTTCTTCTGAATTTTCTTTGGCTTATTAGTATCTAGTGGACCATCTAGAATACAACAAACAATGGATTTTTGGTGGACATCAATACCACAACACGTTTCAATCATGACTTCCATTATAAAAACCTCCTGTTAACTATTTGAACAATAGAACAAGAGGCTACTAGTAAGATATTTTCATGCTCAAGGCATATTCGAGTTATCTCATGACTCTTGTTCATCCAGTTTTTTGTAGAGGCTAGGAAAACCCCTATTAAACACCACGGATTTGTATTGTTCATCTTCATTAATTATAAGATAAACTTCTTTTTCTGTCATGAGTTATCAGGCTCTGCCTGCTTAGAGTTTTTTATGAACTTGGTTTGCTTTTTAAAACACGCGATACACATAGGGATTCTCTGGTTTATCGACTTTGGTAAAGCTATCGATTTCCAAGGTTGGGAGATTTTGTTTGAGTTCTTTATGGTAGTGATTGACCAGTTTTCCTTTGGCTGAAATCCAAGTGTTGTTTTCATATTGACGGGTATTTCCCTTGGTCAGTAATCCATAGACACCAGAATCTGCGATACAGTGAATAATACCGAAGCGGAACAGAAATTGACTATTGGCATGACTGGGGTCGTTATAGACAAAGCCTGTGAACTGGACTGTCTTACCCTCAAATTCATCAGGATAGTCGTAGATAGCCTCCATGACTTCCATATAGTTTTCATTCGTGATCTGAATACTATCTTGGGACAAGTATTTATCAGCCGCTGTTCGCATTTCCTTTTCATAGGCTGATTTTGAAAAATAAGAACTGGTATCTGGTTTCAAATATTGGCTTGTCGTCCCTTCGCTTGTCTGAATGGCTTGATCCGTGCCTTCTGATAAGGGGAAATGATAGCCTTTGGCTGAAACGGTCTGAGAATCCAAGCTAACAGTTGGAAAAGTTAAACCGACGACAATAGGAATAGCCAGAAGAGCAACACTAGTAACCTTCGCTAATCGGCTGTTCAGATGACTGTGGGTTTTGACTTTCTTCATCCAGATATACAATTGAACAATAGCCAAGATAAAGGAAAGTACCATGGAAATATAGGCCAGATAGGAATAGTGCATATTGATGTACTGGTTTAACTTGCCCGACAGATGGAGATAGATGGTCAATTCAAAATAGCCAGCTAAAACTAAAAATCGAATCATATGATGACTCCAATCAAGAGAGAATAGACTAAGACAACGAGTGTCACAATCGTAATGAAGTGACTGATAAATCGTGCTTTCAAGTAATTTTTCATCATGAGAATATTTTTGATATCCAGCATTGGGCCAATGACGAGAAAGGCCAGAACTGGTGCCAAGCCGAAACTTGAGAGAAGAGAAGCTCCGATAAAGGCATCCGCCTCACTGCAGAGAGAGAGAAGAAAGGCCAAAAGCATCAAGAGCAGGATGGCAAAAAGAGGGGTCGCACTGATAGAAGTCAAAATGCGTGTCGGAACGTAGACCTGTATTATAGAGGCAAAGAGACAGCCAAATACCAAGTAACGTCCCGTATCAAAAAATTCATCAATGGCTTGCACAAAGACCTGAAAAACTTTTTTTGCAGGAGTCAAGTGAGAAAAATCATGCTCATGACAGGACAGACGATTTTCTTTTTGAATGGGTTCTTGCCAGAAAAATCCTAGAAAAATCCCTAGTATTACAGCTACAAGAATGGAACCTAGAGCTCGTAACAGGGCGATATGGAAGGAATTGCCAAAGGCAGAATAGGTCGCAAAGAGGACAATAGGATTGATAACAGGCGCTGTTACGAGAAAGGGAACAGCCGTGTAACTAGGAACCTTCTTTTCCAGAAAACGATTGATAATGGGGACAATCCCACATTCGCAAGAAGGGAAAAGTATCCCAACGAAGGTCCCAAAAAAGATTCTCCCCCAACGATTTCGAGGGAGAAAATGATAAACCTTATCAGGTGTGATATAAACCTCAATCAGTCCTGAAACAATACTTCCTATCAGAACGAAGGGTAGGGCTTCAATGATTATAGAGAGAAAAATAGCCCCAGTCTGAAGCACACTAGACGGGAGTTGTTGGAAAGCAGTCATCTAGTTTTTCTTTTCTGCTTTGGCTTTTTTCTCTTTGTCATCAGGGAAAGTGACTTGTTTCAAATCAGGGAGTTTCGCAAACTCTTCAAACATCTTGTCCAAGTCGTCTCGTTTTGTAAATTTTACAGCCATAGGTGTACCTCGATTCTAAATTCTACCTCTATTATACTATTATTTTAAGGAAAAGGGAAAAGTTAAAATTGAGTATCTAACGAATAATAGAGCTTGATATATCCTGATTAAGTCTGGTAGATTGAGAAAGTTTGACAAAAAAAGTAGATAGTGCTAGAATAACGTTAACGGAAGACATTTGAGGGCAGAAAGGTTCCTGCCGCACCTTGAAAAAGGTATCTGAGATGCTGGGTACACCGACCAGCCAAATGTCTGTTATTTCAAAGGAGGGGCTTAAATGCTCCTTTTTTGTTTGAAAATTTCAAAAAAGATTATCCCCACCGCAGGCTCAGGCTTGCGGTTTTTTATTTGCACTGAAAATTGATTCGTTAACTTCAACAAATAGCTTTATAAAGCGTTTTGTCAAAAATAAAAACAGTGCAATTAATCACTGATCCTTTTGTAAACTATTAGAATTAAATTGCAACCTTCTCAATGATACGGGCAAAGATAATTATGAAAATAAACTATCAACAAGCAACGGCAAGCATTTGTAAACATCAAATTTTTTGTGCTTTTATTAAAATAAAAAGAAAATCATTAGCAGAAAATTATGGGAGGTAGTCAAATTGACTTACTCAATTAGTGTTGTTTTGTTACAACAAGGAGACAGAAATAGTTTATTAGAGTCTTTGTCAATAGTGGAAAGACAAACATTAAAAGATATAGAGGTTATTATTGTAAATCAATCTACAGAGGAAATAGTTTCCATTAGCCAACAGATGGATCTATCATTTAATATTAAGATTATAGATGAGAATTCTTTTGCTGAGTTGTCTGATATGATTACAGGAGATTATATTACGTTTCTATCTTCAAATGATTCATTATTTGATTGGACATTTGAAAAGATGTATCATGCGATAAGATTATCCGATTCTGATGTGGTTCTTGGTAATTTTGCTGATTTGGTTGATGGAGTATTTTACTTTTATCCTTGGGGGGATAATTGGTTAACAGAAAACTTAACGAACTATCAAGTTTTACAAAAGATGGATGATACAGATCATCGAATTAGAAAACAATATTGCTCATTATTCGGAAAATTATTCAATAGTAAGCTTTTACGAAAAATAAATCAATTTGATAAAAACAACCTTATTTGGAGACTTTATATTCACTCTAAAACTGCAACCTATATTAATTTCCCGACATATATCTATAAACCTGTTGTAGATGCTAAACCTCTAAAAGACTCCTACAAAATCATATTAGAAAATTATGAAAATAGAATCAAAGATTGCTCTGTCTTAGAAAACTATGATATAGAAAGAGCGAAAAAACAGTATATTCAAGAATTAGCAAATTTTAGTGCTTGGTTAAAAAATGATGGTGAACATTTAGATTCTGAAATTGTTTATCATAAGTTGATAGCTGCAGAGAAAGGAATTTTCCCTTTTCTTGACCTTGATAGATTAGATTTTACGATTATAAGTAATAATTGTGTTGGAGGATTAATTTATAAACAACTTGGTTTTCAATATAGAACACCTTTTGTTGGTTTATTTATTCTTCCTGATGATTATTATAAACTTACAAAGGACTTTCGTTATTATATGGAACAAGAACTTGTTTTCGAAGAGGAACTTATTTCACCGAGCTGGACTCATGAAGTTTATCCTTTAGGGCACTTAGGAGATATAGATATTCACTTTTTACATTATTCTAGTATTGAAGAAGCACGGACTAAGTGGGAAAAAAGAAAAAAACGCATAAATTGGGATAATCTATATTTTAAATTTGACAATAAAGATTCAGCTAGTGAAGAAATTCTAAGTAAGATGGATAATCTTCCCTATTCTAACAAATTAATTTTAGTCAATCGTCCATATAAAAATTTGAAAAGTCAATGTGTTATTCCAGGTCAGGAACATCTTTCAGAACTAGCTATTATGCCAGATCCATTAAATACTTTTGATGTTATGGATTGGTTAAAAAAAGGCGGCAATGCTATATAAATAATACGTTATTTGTACCATAGAATATTAAGATGAAGCAAATTTATTCTCCACATATTGTTTTTAAATACTGTAAGAGATAATTTGAAACGTTTAGCTTATGGTATAATAGATTCATGGATAAAAAATATGAAAAAATCTCCCAGGATTTGGGAGTGACGTTAAAGCAAATTGATACCGTTCTAAGTTTGACAGCAGAAGGGGCGACAATCCCCTTTATCGCGCGTTATCGCAAGGACATGACTGGTAGTTTGGATGAGGTTGCAATTAAGGCTATTATCGACTTGGATAAAAGCCTGACTAACCTCAACGACCGTAAGGAAGCTGTCTTGGTTAAGATTCAAGAACAAGGCAAGTTGACCAAGGAATTGGAAGAAGCTATCTTAGCTGCCGAAAAATTAGCAGACGTTGAAGAACTCTACCTTCCATACAAGGAAAAACGTCGAACTAAGGCAACCATTGCTCGTGAAGCTGGACTCTTTCCTCTTGCTCGCTTAATCTTGCAGAATGTAGCTGACTTAGAGAAAGAAGCTGAGAAGTTTGTCTGTGAAGGATTTGCGACAGGGAAGGAAGCTTTGGCTGGTGCAGTTGATATCTTAGTCGAAGCCTTATCGGAAGATGTGACCTTGCGTTCCATGACTTATCAGGAAGTGCTGAGACACTCTAAACTCACTTCCCAAGTTAAGGATGAAAGTCTTGATGAAAAGCAGGTTTTTCAGATTTATTATGATTTCTCAGAGACAGTTGGAACTATGCAAGGCTATCGTACCTTGGCGCTCAATCGTGGGGAGAAGCTGGGTGTCTTGAAGGTCGGTTTTGAAAATGCAACGGACCGTATTCTTGCCTTCTTTGCTGCTCGTTTCAAGGTAAAAAATGCCTATATTGATGAAGTTGTTCAGCAATCTGTTAAGAAAAAAGTCTTGCCTGCTATCGAGCGCCGTATTCGTACAGAATTAACTGAAAAGGCAGAAGTGGGAGCTATTCAACTCTTTTCTGACAACCTGCGCAATCTACTCTTGGTTGCTCCGCTGAAAGGGCGCGTGGTTCTTGGATTTGACCCAGCCTTTCGTACAGGTGCCAAGCTAGCCGTTGTTGATGCAACAGGAAAAATGCTGACGACACAGGTTATTTATCCTGTCAAACCAGCCTCTGCTCGTCAAATCGAAGAAGCCAAGAAAGATTTGGCAGATTTGATTGGTCAATACGGTGTAGAAATTATTGCTATCGGAAATGGAACGGCCAGTCGTGAAAGTGAAGCTTTTGTGGCGGAAGTTCTCAAAGAGTTTCCAGAAGTCAGCTATGTTATCGTCAATGAAAGTGGCGCTTCGGTTTACTCTGCCAGCGAACTTGCTCGTCAGGAATTTCCAGACTTGACCGTTGAAAAGCGATCGGCTATCTCAATCGCCCGTCGTTTGCAAGATCCCCTTGCTGAATTGGTCAAAATCGATCCTAAGTCAATCGGTGTCGGTCAGTACCAGCACGATGTCAGCCAGAAGAAACTATCTGAGAGTCTGGACTTTGTCGTCGATACCGTGGTAAACCAAGTTGGTGTCAATGTCAATACAGCCAGCCCTGCTCTTCTCTCCCACGTAGCTGGACTCAATAAAACCATCTCTGAAAATATCGTCAAATACCGTGAGGAAGAAGGAAAAATCACTTCACGTTCTCAAATCAAGAAGGTTCCTCGTCTGGGTGCTAAGGCCTTTGAGCAGGCTGCTGGTTTCCTTCGTATTCCAGAAAGTAGCAATATCCTTGATAATACAGGAGTTCATCCAGAAAATTATGCTGCTGTCAAGGAACTCTTCAAACGCTTGGATATCAAGGACCTGAATGAAGAAGCACAAAATAAGCTTAAGTCCCTTTCAATCAAGGATATGGCGCAAGAGCTAGACCTTGGTCCCGAAACTCTTAAAGATATCATTGCTGACCTTCTCAAACCAGGTCGAGATTTCCGTGACTCTTTTGATGCTCCAGTTCTCCGTCAAGATGTACTGGATATCAAGGATCTTGTTGTCGGCCAGAAGCTAGAAGGTGTGGTGCGTAACGTCGTTGATTTCGGTGCCTTCGTTGATATCGGGATTCACGAGGACGGTTTGATTCATATTTCCCACATGAGTCGCAAATTTATCAAACATCCCAGCCAAGTGGTGTCAGTCGGAGATTTGGTAACAGTTTGGGTCAAGAAAATCGATACTGAACGTGAAAAAGTCAATCTGTCGCTCCTAGCTCCAGATGAATCTAACTGATTACGTTAAGCAGGTTTCACTAGAAGACTTCGGCAGACCTTTTATCCATCATGCCCAGTGGAATAGTCGTCTACGTTCGACAGGTGGGCGATTTTTCCCCAAAGATGGGCATTTGGATTTTAATCCCAAGGTTTATCAGGAACTTGGTTTGGATGTTTTTAGGAAAATTGTCCGCCATGAACTCTGTCATTATCACCTCTATTTTCAAGGGAAGGGCTATCAACACAAGGATCGAGATTTTAAGGACCTTTTGCAAGCAGTGGATGGATTACGGTTTGTACCATCCTTGCCCAATAGTAACTCCAAACAAATCAAGCTTTATCGTTGTCAATCCTGCCAGCAAAGGTATCATCGCAAGAGAAGGATTGATACTAAACGCTATCGCTGTGGACTTTGTCGAGGTAAATTACTACTAATAAATCAGCCTGAGGACTGATGAAAGCCGAGCCTACCCGTGATATACTATGTCTAACCTAGCAGAAAGAGGAAATATCATGAACAGTAAATTTTATAAAATGAGACGAAATCGTATGATTTCAGGAGTTCTGGCAGGTTTGTCAGACAAGTGGAACTTTGATGTTACCCTTGTTCGTTTTCTGTTTGCCATTTTTACAGTCGCAAACTTTGGACTTGGCGTGATTATCTATATCATCCTAGCTTCTGTCATGCCAACCAAGGAAGAAATCGAAGCAGAAATGTACGGAACAGGCCCACGTAAACGCAAAGAAGCCCAAGCCATTGACGATAATGAAGGCTGGTTTTGGTGAGGTTCTACAAAAGATTAAGAATAAGCAAAAAGCTTTAAATCAATAGTCTAAACTGCTTGATTTAAAGCTTTTTTACTTTTAATAATATTTCGCCAGTCTCATCTGTAAACTAAAAATATTATTTTGAACTTAGATTTCTAATCTGATTTTTCATGCTGAGACAATACATTTTTTGATAAATGATGGATACTGATAACAACTGATAGCCAGCAAATAGCATAAGCAGTAGCTGTAATTCTTGTACCGATAAAGTATGTCTTTTCAACTAAGAGCTGACCGATGAATGGAGAGAGGAGATAGAGAAGTCCGATGAGTATATGTTCTTTGTGTTTCATTAAAGCGCACCTTCTTTCCTTATAGGTAGAACGACTTGCAAGTGTTCAATTTAATGGTATATTATCTAGGTAAGCTTACTCAAATGTTAGTTCCCGCTTCCTCCTTTCCAAAGTAAGCCTTTTCGCACTTATATTTTACAACTTTAAAAATAGGAAATCAAATCATTTTCTAAGTAATTTTGCTTACATTTCCCCCAATCTTACAAAAATGTAAGATTAAAGTCTCTTTTGTAAGGTTAGGTTATGGCAAGCGGTCTTTTTTTGATGTAAACTAGACTCATAAAGAACAAAGGAGTAACATCATGAAACAAATCTTACAGAAGAAAACAAGAAAACCAAGCCACAAAGATATCGAGCGTGTTCAGCTGGGATGCGCTATGATGCAAGCAACATTTCATTTGATGGGATATTAAGAAAGGAGATTCTCATGACACTTTTAGATGTAAAACACGTTCAAAAAATTTATAAAACTCGTTTTCAGGGCAATCAAGTAGAGGCCCTCAAGGATATTCACTTTACCGTAGAAAAGGGTGACTACGTTGCTATCATGGGTGAGTCTGGTTCTGGTAAATCAACTCTTCTCAATATCCTAGCTATGCTGGATAAACCAACTCGTGGCCAGGTTTACTTGAATGGAACTGATACAGCAACCATTAAAAATTCACAGGCTTCTAGCTTCCGTCGTGAAAAGCTAGGATTTGTCTTCCAAGACTTTAACTTGCTAGATACTCTGTCTGTTAAGGACAATATCTTGCTTCCGCTTGTCTTGTCAAGAAGGCCCATTACAGAGATGATGAAGAAATTGGTGGTGACAGCTGAGAATCTAGGCATCAACCAATTACAAGAGAAGTATCCTTACGAGATTTCTGGTGGTCAGAAACAGCGTGTAGCAGTAGCCCGCGCCATCATCACAGAACCTGAAATTCTCCTTGCGGATGAGCCAACAGGCGCCCTTGACTCCAAATCATCTGCAGCTCTTCTTGATGTTTTTGATGAAATCAATGAGCGTGGCCAAACCATTCTTATGGTAACCCACTCAACAGCAGCAGCTAGCAGAGCTAAACGTGTACTCTTTATCAAAGACGGCATTCTTTACAACCAAATCTACCGTGGAGAGAAGACAGAACGTCAGATGTTCCAAGAAATCTCTGATACCTTGACTGTCATGGCAAGCGAGGTGAATTAGTATGTTTCGATTAACCAATAAGTTAGCGGTATCGAACTTGATTAAAAACCGCAAACTCTACTATCCTTTTGCGCTGGCTGTTCTCTTGGCAGTCACTGTCACCTATCTCTTTTACTCTCTAACCTTTAATCCTAAGATTGCGGAAATTCGTGGAGGATCCACCATTCAAGCTACTCTTGGATTTGGTATGTTTGTCGTCACCCTTGCGTCAGCCATAATCGTACTCTATGCCAATAGTTTTGTTATGAAAAACCGTTCCAAGGAACTGGGAATTTATGGCATGTTGGGCTTGGAGAAGCGCCACCTAATCAGTATGACCTTTAAAGAGTTAGTGCTATTTGGGATTCTAACTGTTGGAGCGGGTATCGGTATTGGAGCATTGTTTGACAAGTTAATTTTCGCTTTCTTGCTCAAACTGATGAAATTGAAGGTTGAGCTGGTCGCTACCTTCCAAATGAATGTTGTCATTGCAGTACTTGTTGTCTTTGGATTGATTTTCCTAGGACTCATGTTCCTGAATGCCCTTCGAATTGCCCGTATGAATGCCCTCCAGCTCTCGCGTGAGAAAGCAAGTGGAGAGAAAAGAGGTCGTTTCCTACCTCTCCAAACTATTCTTGGTTCCATAAGTTTAGGGATTGGCTACTATCTTGCCCTTACGGTAAAAGATCCTCTTACAGCTTTAACAACTTTCTTCCTAGCTGTTTTACTGGTTATCTTTGGCACCTATCTCTTGTTTAATGCAGGTATTACCGTTTTCCTTCAAATCTTGAAGAAAAACAAGAAATACTATTACCAACCTAATAACCTCATCTCTGTTTCCAACTTGATTTTCCGTATGAAGAAAAATGCGGTTGGACTAGCAACAATCGCTATCTTGTCAACAATGGTTTTGGTAACCATGTCAGCCGCGACAAGTATTTTCAATGCCTCAGAATCCTTTAAAAAAGTGATGAATCCGCATGACTTTGGGATTACTGGACAAAATGTTGAAAAAGAAGATTTGGACAAACTCTTGGGCCAGTTTGCAAGTGACAAAGGTTATAGTGTCAAAGAGAAAGAAGTGCTTCGTTACAGTAACTTTGGTATTGCAAATCAAGAAGGAACCAAGTTAACCATTTTTGAAAAAGGACAAAACCGTGTCCAACCTAAAACAGTCTTCATGGTATTTGACCAAAAAGACTATGAAAATATGACTGGTCAGAAGCTTTCTCTATCAGGCAATGAGGTAGGCCTCTTCGCTAAGAATGATGGACTGAAAGGACAGAAAGCTCTAACTCTAAATAACCATCAATTTTCTGTAAAAGAAGAATTTAATACAGATTTTATTGTGAACCATGTCCCAAATCAGTTTAATATTTTTACTACTGATTACAATTACCTTGTTGTACCTGATTTACAAGCATTTTTAGACCAATTTCCAGATTCGGCTATCTATAATCAGCTTTACGGTGGTATAAATGTAAATATCAGTGAAGAAGAACAACTCAAAGTCGCTGAAGAATATGAAAAATACTTACAAAAGTTTAATGCTCAATTAAACACTGAAGGTAGCTATGTGTATGGTAGCAATCTAGCAGATGCTAGTGCTCAAATGAGTGCCCTCTTTGGTGGTGTCTTCTTTATCGGTATTTTCCTATCCATTATCTTTATGGTCGGAACCGTTCTGGTCATCTATTACAAACAAATTTCTGAAGGCTATGAAGACCGTGAGCGCTTTATTATCTTGCAGAAAGTTGGTTTAGATCAAAAGCAAATCAAGCAAACCATTAACAAACAGGTTTTAACTGTTTTCTTCCTTCCTTTGCTCTTTGCCTTCATACACCTAGCCTTTGCCTACCATATGCTTAGTCTGATTTTAAAAGTGATTGGTGTAATAGATACGAATATGATGTTGATTGTGACCTTGTCTATCTGCGCTATCTTCCTCATCGCCTATGTGCTGATTTTCATGATTACTTCAAGAAGTTATCGCAAGATTGTCCAAATGTAAAAAAAAGATACCTCGACTTCAAAAT
>NZ_AICU01000026.1:0-1134 GCF_000257865.1 Streptococcus mitis SK575
AGCAAGAAGAGATGATGTATCTTGATGGGGGGGCTTATTTAAGTAAGAGTGATTGTCAAGGAATTTGTGCAGCTTTAGCTATGAGCCCAGGGACTTTTATAGCATTAGCTGGAGCTGCAGTTTTAACCAAAAAACTAATAAACTATATTAAAGTTGGAGGCCTTGGAGGTTGGCTTATTGGTGCAGCAGCAGGTGTATTGGCTGGGGCTGCAGGAAGAATAGCTTACTGTATTGGATATGGTGCTCTTAATAGAGGTTGTGATATTAACGGAAACCCCTATCCTTGGGATGGATTCATATCTGCGACAGTAAGATGAGTAATGTAGATAACATTCGAAAAATACATATTATCGTGTGGGGTGCCTATCTATTTTTATCATTAAGGGCGCCGTTAATTAGCAGTACTGAGTATTTCTTGCTTATTTTTTTAGCATTTATCTACTCAATAGTATCACTACCTCTATATTCTGTGAAAAATAAAATAGTATCTATCTGTCTAGCCATAAATTCGATTCTGTTAATGAGTTTTCCAATTTTAATCAATAAATTTTTCCCAGGAAACGTTTCTACTTATATCGTATTAATAAGTATTTTTATTCTGGAGTTCTTAATCTTTAATAAAATTGGTAGAGATTTTGATACTAGATTAGCTAGTGAATATAGGAAAATCAGTCAGTTTAAAAGTAAGATGTCTCAATCTCCTTGGATAAAATATTTAGAGATTTCTAGTTTTATATTAACTATATTTCCATTTATTCTTCATGGTACAGTTGATAATCGTGTATTGGCTCTTATCTTTTTGATAAAAATTTGTGTAGATACTACGATAAAGCTTCTATTAAACAGAATCTTTAATTCAAGTGAGATGATGAAAAGGAGGATATTTTCTCTTTTTGCACTAGATTTGATGGTCTATATATTTTTAAGTTATGTTTTAGTGATACAAAAAGACGGATATCTGTTTTCGATTCTACTAATTTTTTCTAATTTTTCAGTTCCATTTATCAAAGAAAAGGAATACGAATTATTTAAAAATAGCAAGTAATAGAAATATGGATTAAATCTTAGAACGGCTTAAAATCAGACATGATAAAGGAAAGCTATCTAGGTAACTAAGTGCTATAAACAAAGTTG
>NZ_AICU01000027.1:0-11626 GCF_000257865.1 Streptococcus mitis SK575
CTCTTTATTTTTTAGGATGTTGATTGGTTAGGTTCAATCCCCAAGGGACTAAATTTTCAGTCTTGTTTTTGATACGAGCGACATTATCCTTATGACGAATGATAATCAAACTAGCAAGAGCCAGGATAATAGCGATGAAGAGAGGGTCATAGTTGCTCAGGATAAAACCAAAAAGTGGAAAGAGTAGAACTCCGATAACAGCCGCGATAGATGCTGTGACACTAGACAGTGAAATCATACTACCAAGATAGAGGGTTCCAAAGAAAACAACTGCAAGGTAGAGACAGAAGACAGGCGCAAATCCGAAAACCACTCCAGCACTGGTTGCGACAGCCTTACCACCCTTAAATCCTGCAAAGATAGGGAAGGTATGGCCAATAACAGCCAAAAGTCCAAAGATGAGAGGCGAAACGCCTTGCAGATGAAACATAATTGGAAGAAGCGTTGCTAGAGTTCCTTTGAAAAAGTCAATCACAAAGGTCGTCATACCAGCTTTCTTACCTAAAATGCGGAAAGTATTGGTTGTTCCAGTATTTCCAGAACCGTGTTCACGCAGATTTGTCTGAAAGAATACTTGTCCAATCCAGAGACCAGACGGAATCGAACCCAGCAGATAGGCTAGGATTAATAAAACTATTGTAATCATACTCCTATTATATCATGAAATGGAGAAGAAAGGCAGAGAATCTCTTCTGAAATTGTCACACCGGAGAAAGAAAAATTTTGCAAAATCCTTGGAAAACCTGTAGAATAGTAAAGATGAACGAATAGGAGGTTCCTTGTGTCAAAAAAGGAAATCAATATTAACAATTATAATGATGATGCCATTCAGGTGCTAGAAGGGTTGGATGCAGTTCGAAAACGTCCAGGAATGTATATCGGATCGACCGATGGTGCTGGTCTCCACCACCTAGTCTGGGAAATAGTCGATAATGCAGTCGATGAAGCCCTGTCTGGGTTTGGCGATCGTATTGATGTGACCATTAATAAAGACGGAAGTTTAACGGTTCAAGACCACGGACGTGGAATGCCGACGGGAATGCACGCTATGGGAATCCCAACAGTTGAGGTTATCTTTACCATTCTTCACGCCGGAGGGAAATTCGGTCAGGGTGGCTACAAGACATCTGGTGGTCTCCACGGGGTGGGTTCTTCCGTTGTTAACGCTCTTTCAAGTTGGCTAGAAGTTGAAATCACTCGAGATGGTGCAATCTACAAGCAACGTTTTGAAAATGGTGGAAAACCTGTCACGACTCTGAAGAAAATCGGTACAGCACCCAAGTCTAAAACAGGTACCAAGGTTACTTTTATGCCTGATGCGACGATCTTTTCTACGACAGACTTTAAGTACAATACCATCTCAGAGCGTCTTAATGAATCAGCCTTTCTCTTGAAAAATGTGACCTTGTCTTTGACAGATAAGCGAACAGATGAAGCGATTGAGTTTCATTATGAAAACGGGGTGCAGGACTTTGTGTCCTATCTGAACGAAGACAAGGAAACCTTGACACCTGTTTTGTACTTTGAGGGGGAAGATAATGGTTTCCAAGTAGAAGTAGCTCTCCAATACAATGATGGATTTTCAGATAACATTCTGTCCTTTGTCAATAATGTTCGCACCAAGGACGGTGGAACGCATGAGACAGGACTTAAGTCTGCCATTACCAAGGTTATGAATGACTATGCGCGTAAGACAGGTCTTCTCAAGGAAAAAGATAAAAATCTAGAAGGTTCAGATTACCGTGAAGGACTAGCAGCCGTTCTTTCTATCTTAGTTCCTGAAGAACATTTGCAGTTTGAAGGCCAGACCAAAGATAAACTTGGAAGTCCACTAGCGCGTCCAGTTGTGGATGGGATTGTGGCTGATAAGTTGACCTTTTTCCTTATGGAAAATGGGGAATTGGCTTCTAACCTCATCCGCAAGGCTATCAAGGCGCGTGATGCTCGTGAAGCAGCACGTAAGGCGCGTGATGAGAGCCGAAATGGTAAGAAAAATAAAAAGGATAAGGGCTTGTTGTCTGGGAAATTGACCCCAGCCCAGTCTAAGAATCCGGCTAAGAATGAACTCTATCTAGTCGAGGGGGATTCTGCCGGAGGTTCTGCTAAACGAGGTCGTGACCGCAAATTCCAAGCTATCTTGCCCCTTCGTGGTAAGGTCATCAATACAGCTAAAGCCAAGATGGCAGATATCCTTAAAAATGAGGAAATCAACACAATGATTTATACCATCGGTGCTGGTGTAGGGGCAGATTTCTCCCTTGAAGATGCCAACTATGATAAGATCATTATCATGACAGATGCGGATACCGACGGTGCCCATATCCAGACCTTGCTCTTGACATTTTTCTACCGCTACATGCGTCCGCTAGTTGAGGCAGGCCATGTTTATATCGCCCTTCCGCCTCTTTACAAGATGTCCAAAGGCAAAGGCAAGAAAGAAGAAGTGGCCTACGCTTGGACGGACGGAGAACTAGAAGAACTCCGCAAACAGTTTGGTAAAGGTGCTACACTTCAACGTTATAAAGGTCTCGGTGAGATGAATGCGGACCAGCTCTGGGAAACAACTATGAATCCAGAAACCCGTACCCTCATCCGTGTCACGATTGAAGACCTAGCACGCGCAGAACGCCGCGTCAATGTCCTCATGGGTGACAAGGTCGAACCACGCCGTAAGTGGATTGAGGATAATGTCAAGTTTACGCTGGAAGAAGCGACAGTTTTTTAAGTTAGTTTTTAATGAATGGGTATAAACATGAGAACTGAAACAGAAATGCTCGATGTAATCTTAAAGACTGCTGAAACCTTACAAGTTGCGGCTGTCGCCATGTCTGGTTCACGGACAAATTCACAAGCACCACAAGATGAATTTCAAGATTACGATGTAGTCTATGTTGTAGAGAATCTGGACGAGCTGATTACAGATTTATCTTGATTGGACCAGTTTGGCAAACGCATTATCGAGCAAGAAGTTGGTCTTGGTCAACGTCGTTTATACCTCATGCTCTTTGAAGATGGAAATCGAATTGATCTAACCCTCTGTCCAAAACAACAAATTCAAGAGTGGGTAGATAGCGAAGCGGAATTCATAGTTTTAGAAGATAAGAAGGGATTATTTGAGTACTATTCTCCCAGTCCTCAGCGTTTCTGGATGAGTTCAGCTAGTGAGACAGATTTTAAAAATTCCTGTAATGAATTTTGGTGGGTGTCAGCCTACGTGGTTAAAGGGATTTGTCGCAAACAAGTCATCTATACGACGGACCATCTCTATGGTATTTGTCAGCAAGAGTTGTTGAAGGTATTGGCTTGGAAGGTTTCAAGTGATAGGGGGAAAGTCGAAATCGGCAAGAACTGCAAGTATCTCTTTAATCATTTGCCAGTTGAAAAAGAGAAGGAGCTATCTAATCTTCTTGATTTTTCCAGTTTAGACAAAATCACTCAGTCTCTATTTGCTACGATGCAACTTTTCCACAGAGAGGCTCAGTCCCTTGCTCAAAAGATGGATTTTGACTACGATAAAGAAGTAGCTGAGAAGATGATTGAGTATGCTGAGGAGAGACTTCTTAATCGCTAACTAACTAAAGACCTTAATTTAAAAGATTAAACTACAGAAAGAGTTGTTTGGTTATTTGTAGTAACTGAACACGGGACTAATTCCCGTAAAATATCTTTTACTGTATAAAAAACTACTCTATATTCTTTGAAAGGAGTTGAACACGCCCTCAATGCTGGGTGAAAAAGATAAATTCTCTTGCGAACATCGCTCGCTTTAAGAATTTTCTATTTTCACTTGATATTTTACGGGCTCTGTATCCTATATGAGTAACATTCAAAATATGTCCTTGGAGGACATTATGGGAGAGCGCTTTGGTCGCTACTCCAAGTACATTATTCAAGACCGGGCTTTGCCAGATATTCGTGATGGCTTGAAGCCGGTTCAGCGTCGTATTCTTTATTCTATGAATAAGGATGGCAATACTTTTGACAAGAGCTACCGTAAGTCGGCCAAGTCTGTCGGGAATATCATGGGGAATTTCCACCCACACGGTGACAGTTCTATCTATGATGCCATGGTTCGTATGTCTCAGGACTGGAAAAATCGTGAGATTTTAGTTGAAATGCACGGTAATAACGGTTCTATGGACGGAGATCCACCTGCGGCTATGCGTTATACCGAGGCGCGTTTGTCTGAGATTGCTGGTTATCTTCTTCAGGATATCGAGAAAAAGACAGTTCCTTTTGCTTGGAACTTTGATGATACCGAGAAAGAACCAACGGTCTTACCAGCAGCATTTCCAAATCTCTTGGTAAATGGATCGACTGGTATTTCAGCTGGTTATGCCACAGATATTCCACCTCATAATTTAGCTGAGGTCATCGATGCAGCGGTTTACATGATTGACCACCCAACTGTAAAGGTTGATAAACTCATGGAATTCTTGCCTGGACCAGACTTCCCGACTGGAGGAATCATTCAGGGTCGTGATGAAATCAAGAAGGCCTATGAAACTGGGAAAGGGCGCGTGGTTGTTCGTTCTAAGACTGAAATTGAAAAGCTAAAAGGTGGTAAGGAACAAATTGTTATTACTGAGATTCCTTATGAAATCAACAAGGCCAATCTAGTCAAGAAAATCGATGATGTTCGTGTTAATAACAAGGTGGCTGGTATTGCTGAGGTTCGGGATGAGTCTGACCGTGACGGTCTTCGTATCGCGATTGAGCTAAAAAAAGATGCTAATACGGAACTTGTTCTCAACTACCTATTTAAGTACACAGATCTGCAAATCAACTACAACTTTAACATGGTGGCGATTGACAATTTCACACCTCGTCAGGTTGGGATTGTTCCAATCCTGTCTAGCTACATCGCACACCGTCGTGAAGTGATTTTGGCGCGTTCACGCTTTGACAAGGAAAAGGCTGAGAAGCGTCTCCATATCGTCGAAGGTTTGATTCGCGTGATTTCGATTTTGGATGAAGTCATTGCCCTTATCCGTGCATCTGAGAATAAGGCTGACGCCAAGGAAAACCTCAAGGTCAGCTATGGTTTTACAGAGGATCAGGCTGAGGCCATTGTTACCTTGCAACTGTATCGTTTGACCAATACAGACGTAGTTGTCTTGCAGGAAGAAGAAGCAGAACTTCGTGAAAAGATTGCCATGCTGGCGGCTATTATCGGTGATGAGCGGACTATGTATAATCTCATGAAGAAAGAACTTCGTGAGGTTAAGAAGAAGTTTGCGACTTCTCGTTTGAGTAGCTTAGAAGACACAGCAAAAGCAATCGAGATTGATACAGCTAGTTTGATTGTCGAGGAAGATACTTACGTCAGCGTGACCAAGGCCGGTTACATCAAGCGTACCAGCCCGCGTTCCTTTGCGGCTTCCACTCTGGAAGAAATTGGCAAACGTGATGATGACCGTTTGATTTTTGTACAAGCTGCTAAGACAACCCAGCATCTCTTGATGTTTACGACGCTTGGAAATGTCATTTATCGACCAATCCATGAATTGGCTGATATTCGTTGGAAGGATATCGGAGAGCATCTGAGCCAAACCATCACAAACTTTGAAACTAACGAAGAAATCCTTTATGTTGAAGTAGTAGATCAGTTTGATGATGCGACAACTTACTTTGCTGCAACTCGTCTTGGTCAAATCAAACGCGTAGAACGTAAAGAATTCACTCCATGGCGGACCTATAAATCTAAATCAGTCAAGTATGCTAAGCTCAAAGACGATACAGACCAGATTGTAGCAGTGGCTCCGATTAAACTAGATGATGTTCTTTTGATTAGCCAAAATGGTTATACCCTTCGTTTCAATATCGAAGAGGTACCAGTTGTCGGTGCTAAGGCTGCAGGTGTCAAAGCTATGAACCTGAAAGCAGATGATGTCCTCCAATCCGCCTTTATCTGTAATACCTCCTCCTTCTATCTCTTGACACAGCGTGGAAGCTTGAAACGTGTTTCTATTGAGGAAATTCCAGCAACCAGCCGTGCCAAACGTGGTTTACAAGTTTTGCGTGAGTTGAAAAACAAACCGCATCGTGTCTTCTTAGCAGGAGCAGTTGCAGAGCAAGGATTTGTTGGTGATCTCTTCAGTACGGAAGTGGACGGGAACGATCAAACTCTGATTGTTCAATCTAATAAAGGAACTATCTATGAAAGTCGATTACAAGATTTGAATTTGTCAGAACGAACCAGCAATGGTAGCTTTATATCCGATACCATTTCAGATGAAGAAGTTTTTGATGCCTATCTTCAGGAAGTTTATTAAGAATTTGAATATAAGAGATGATAAAAAACAATAAAAAGCTTTTCATTAAAAAATTTCTTAAGTTATAGATTTAAGAGTTGAATCTGATTATATATACAAAAACGAACAGTGCTGATTCCCAACTGATAGGGACTTAGGCCTGGTCGTTTTCTTGCTTTTAGTGGTATAGACCACTCGATGTTTAAATGTGAAATTAGTAACATATGGGCAACTATACAAGTTTAGCTAATAAAAAATAATAATTTTTTAAGAAAACGATTGCATCTATAATATTTTTATGTTATACTCTTATTGTTTCAAGAAAGCGCGTTCGAGAAATAATTCGTTCAAATATATAGGAGTTTTGTATGTCTCAAAACAAACAAGATAAAGGATTTCGTTTTTCTATTCGTAAACGTAGCGTTGGAGTATGTGGTGTTGCCATTGCAACATTTTTGCTAGGTTCTGGCCTTGTATTTCAAACAAATGTAGTAAAAGCAACAGAACCAAGCGTTGCTGCAGTTGCTGGTGAAAATATTGCTGCTCATAAGTCTGCAAGTCAGAGTTCGACTTATTACGATGCAGATGCTTCTAGAGCGGTTGACGGTAATCGAGATGATGTTTACAGACATCACTCAGTTACTCATACAAATTTTGAAGATCATGCTTGGTGGAAAGTTGATCTAGCAAAAGAAGAAGGTGTGGGAACTGTTCGTATTTACAATCGTGGAGACAGTAATGTAGGGGATCGTTTATCTAATTTTGATGTTATTTTGTTAGATAAAGATGGTAAGGAAGTAACTCGTCAACATGTCGATAGCTTAAATAATCAACCAACAATTGATGTTCAATTCTCAGGAGTTAATGCACGATATGTAAAAATTGAATTAAATAAATCTAAAACTCCTCTTAGTTTGGCAGAAGTTGAAGTATATCGTGCTGTAAAAGAAGAAAAAGTAGTAGCAGATAAGAAAACAGAAAACAAAGCTAAAACAGAAAACAAAGCTAAAAAAGATTATACTGCAGAGCTAAATAACTATTTATTTGGTTTAAATTACGATAAACTAAATATTTTAACTAGAAAAGGCGAAGCATTAGAAAATTACACTAATACAAGCACAAAACAACAAGGAAATGAATTTGTGGTTGTGGAAAAAGTGAAGAAAAACCTTTCTAATGGTTCTGCAGATGTTGCCATTAATGGTAACGGAGATATCTTCCTAGGTGCTTTATTTAAAGCAAATCAAGACCTTCTAGAAAACAAACCACAACAAATTAGTTTAGATCGTAGCAAAGGTAGAATCAGTGTTGATTTACCAGGAATGGTAGGCGGAGATAGCTATGTAGATGCTAATCCAACTGCAAGTGGTATGCAGGAAGGTGTGAATACCTTGTTAAATCGTTGGCATGAAAAATATGCTGCGAAAAATCCTGCTCCAGCACGTATGCAGTATGAATCAACTTCTGCTTACAGCATGAATCAATTGAAAGCAAAATTCGGAAGTGATTTTGAAAAAGTCGGTGTTAATTTGAAAATTGACTTTGAGGCTGTGAACAAGGGTGAAAAACAAGTTGAAGTTGTTGATTTTAAACAAATTTACTATACTGCTAACTTTGATGCTCCAAAAAATCCTTCAGATGTATTTGCTCCAGGAGTAACGGTTGATCAATTGAAAGCACGTGGAATTGATGGAAAAACACCTCCTGTATACGTGTCAAGCGTTTCATACGGACGTCAAATGTATGTCAAATTTGAAACAACAAGCAAGAGTACAGAGTTGAAAGCAGCGATCAATGCTGTTATTAAAGGAGTGCCTATTAAACCAGACTCTGAATGGGCACGTGTCTTGAAGAATACAACTGTAACAGTTTCAATCGTAGGTGGAAATGCTGATGGTGCTGCACGTGTTGTGACAGGTACAGTAGAAGATTTGAAGAAATTGATTCAAGAAGGAGCTACTTTCAGTACACAAAACCCTGCTGTTCCAATTTCTTATAAGACTGCATTCTTGAAAGATAATCAAGTAGCCACAATTCAAAGCAATACAGACTACATTGAAACTAAAGTGACTTCATATAAAAATGGTTACCTCAAATTACACCATAAGGGAGCTTATATCGCTCGTTACTATGTTTACTGGGATGAAGTAACTTATGATAAGGATGGAGTTGAAAGCATTCGCTCACGTCAATGGGAAGATAATGGTAAAAACAGAACAGCTGGTTTCCAAACTGAACTTCAATTTAAAGGAAATGTGCGCAATATACGCGTGAAGATTCAAGAAAAAACAGGTCTTGTTTGGGAACCATGGCGTACAGTTTATAATCGCACAGACCTTCCTCTTGTTCAAAAACGTACCATTGTTAACTCAGGTACAACACTAAGACCAAAATACGATGAAAAAGTTGAAAATAACTAATTTTTCACTTGTAAAAGGAATCAGTTCGAAGAGCTGGTTCTTTTTATTTCTAAATACTCCTCCGTAATCAAAAATCAACAAAGATAGTCAATTATTTCTTATCAATCCATTGATTAGCATTTCAGTTTATCCTATCTACTTTTTGACTTTTGTATTTTTCCTAAAAATGGAGTTTTAGGCCAGCCTTTTTTCAAAAAATGTTTAATGGGGTGAAAATTGGTAAATTTGAGCATAATATCTTGTAAAAAATTCTAAAATCCTATACAATAAAAAGTGACGGAGGAATTTATGAATGTAAATCAGATTGTACGGATTATTCCTACTTTAAAAGTTAATAATAGAAAATTAAATGAAACATTTTATATTGAAACCCTTGGAATGAAGGCCTTGTTAGAAGAGTCAGCTTTTCTATCACTAGGTGATCAAACAGGTATTGAAAAGCTAGTTTTAGAAGAAGCTCCTAGCATGCGTACTCGTAAGGTAGAGGGACGAAAAAAACTGGCTAGATTGATTGTCAAGGTGGAAAATCCCTTGGAAATTGAAGGACTCCTATCTAAAACAGATTCGATTCATCAATTATATAAAGGTCAAAACGGCTACGCTTTTGAGATTTACTCACCAGAAGATGATTTGATTTTGATTCATGCAGAGGATGACAGAGCAAGTCTAGTAGAAGTAGGAGAAAAGCCAGAATTTCAAACAGATTTGGAATCAATCTCTTTAAGTAAATTTGAGATTTCCATGGAATTACACCTCCCAACGGATGTAGATAGTTTCTTGGAATCATCTGAAATTGGGGCATCACTTGGTTTTATCCCAGCACAGGGGCAGGATCTGACTGTGGACAATACGGTTACTTGGGACTTATCTATGCTCAAGTTCTTGGTCAATGAATTAGACATAGCAGGTCTTCGTAAGAAATTTGAGTCTACAGAATATTTTATTCCTAAGTCTGAAAAATTCTTCCTTGGAAAAGATAGAAATAATGTTGAATTGTGGTTTGAAGCAGTATGAAGTGGACCAAGATTATTAAAAAAATAGAAGATCAAATCGAGGCAGGGATTTATCCCGGAGCCTCTTTTGCGTATTTTAAGGACAATCAATGGACGGAGTTCTATATTGGCCAGAGTAACCCAGAGTATGGCTTACAGACTGAGGCAGGACTAGTTTATGACCTAGCTAGTGTCAGCAAGGTTGTTGGGGTTGGCACTGTTTTTACCTTCTTGTGGGACAAAGGTCAATTAGATATTGATAGATCAGTAACCGATTTTTTACCTGAGAGTGACTATCCAGATATCACTATTCGCCAGCTTTTAACACACGCAACAGATCTTGATCCGTTTATTCCCAATCGTGATCTTTTAACAGCCTCAGAATTAAAGGAAGAGATGCTTCATCTCAACAGACGAAGTCAGCCAGCCTTTCTTTATTCGGATGTTCATTTTTTGCTGTTGGGCTTTATTTTGGAAAGAATCTTTGATCAAGACTTGGATGTGATTTTACAGGAGCAAGTTTGGAAACCTTGGGGAATGACAGAAACCCAGTTTGGACCTGTTGAGCTTGCTGTTCCAACAGTCAGAGGTGTAGAGGCAGGCATCGTGCATGATCCAAAGGCTCGTCTCTTGGGCAGACATGCTGGTAGTGCTGGTTTGTTTTCGACTGTGAAGGATTTACAAATCTTTTTAGAACACTATTTAGAGGACGATTTTTCAAGAGATTTGGGTCAAAATTTTTCTCCTTTGGATGACAAGGAACGTTCTTTAGCATGGAATTTGGAAGAAGATTGGCTAGACCATACGGGCTATACAGGTACATTTGTCATGTGGAATCGTCAGAAGAAAGAAGCGGTCATTTTCCTATCGAATCGTACCTATGAAAAGGATGAGCGGGCCCAATGGATTTTAGACCGCAATCAAGTGATGGACTTGATTCGCAAAGAAAAGTAAGGAGAGACATGTCAAATAGTTTAAAAGGGACTTTATTAACAGTTGTGGCTGGGATTGCTTGGGGATTGTCAGGAACGAGTGGCCAATACCTGATGGTACACGGAATTTCGGCTCTGGTCTTGACCAACTTGCGTCTTTTAATCGCTGGCGGGATTCTCATGCTCTTGGCTTATGCTACTGCAAAGGATAAAATGCTGGCCTTTTTAACGGATAAGAAGAGTTTGCTGTCACTTCTCGTTTTTGCTCTGATTGGTCTTTTTCTTAATCAATTTGCCTATCTGTCTGCTATTCAGGAAACCAATGCAGGGACCGCGACGGTGCTTCAGTATGTTTGTCCTGTTGGGATTTTGATTTATAGCTGTATCAAGGATAAGGTGGCGCCGACGCTGGGAGAGATAGTTTCCATCATATTAGCCATTGGAGGGACCTTCCTGATCGCCACTCATGGGCAACTTGACCAGTTATCCATTACACCTTCTGGCCTATTCTGGGGTCTCTTTTCTGCCTGGACTTATGCTCTGTATATCATTTTGCCAATAGCCTTGATTAAGAAGTGGGGGAGTAGCTTGGTCATTGGTGTGGGAATGGTCATAGCAGGTTTGGTCGCCCTTCCTTTTACAGGGGTTCTACAGACTACTATCCCAACTAGTCTTGATTTTCTTCTTGCTTTTGCAGGTATTATCCTTATCGGGACTGTCTTTGCCTATACAGCCTTCCTAAAAGGAGCCAGTCTGATTGGACCGGTCAAGTCAAGCTTGTTGGCTTCAATTGAGCCAATTTCGGCGGTTTTCTTTGCCTTCCTAATTATGAATGAACAATTTTATCCTATTGATTTTCTTGGTATGGCAATGATATTAGTTGCTGTAACCCTGATTTCTTTGAAAGATTTACTCTTAGAAAAATAAAAAAGCCTCTTTGTCTATGACAGAGAGGTTTTATGTAGTATTTTATACTCAATGAAAATCAAAGAGCAAACTAGGAAATTAGCCGCAGGTTGCTCAAAACA
>NZ_AICU01000028.1:0-591 GCF_000257865.1 Streptococcus mitis SK575
TTGACTAAACATTTTCCTGTCCTCCTCGGACCAGCTCTTGTAGTCCAGCAGTTGGTCTGCTTGGCTGATAGCTCGCTCGGGTTCTTGGGTAAAGGGTTTATTACCGAAAAACTCCAACCATGGTTTACGAATGCTATCTTTGCTGGTTTCTCTGTATTTTTTTAATTCCAAGAACGCCATCTTGACTAGGTAGTTTTCTTGTCCATTATTGGTGATGGTTAAGGCTTCACCTGTCGTGTCCTCTCGCATACTAAAGCTATGAAAAGCCAAGTCATCTGAGAAGTAGTTGCTATCGACAATTGCGATGGCATAAACGGGTGCGATGTGTTTGTAGCTCTGGTGTGTATCACCTTCTCGTTGGCGAATTTTCTCTAGGTTTTGGTTGACCTGGCTGCATAAGTAAGCCCACAAACGATTGATGAAAAAATTCTGATGATGAACTTGAATCTCAATAATTACTTGAGTGCCATTATCTAGTTCAGCCAAGACATCAATACTAGTGTAGAAATCCTGTGCCGAGTATGGCAAAGAAGGCAATACATGAATATTGCTCCCCTCCAAAATGGTTACATTTTTGGCTGGTAAATCCAA
>NZ_AICU01000029.1:0-1308 GCF_000257865.1 Streptococcus mitis SK575
CTTTGATTTTCATTGAGTATAAGACACAAGGGATTCATTTTCGAGTTTAAGAAGGAGTCTATACACCAAAGAGGCTTCTTCTTTTCTTACTTGTTTGATAACTATCAAAAGAGACAGAAGATTAAGAGAAAATATAGAAAGAGATTTCATGAAACAATTTTTAGAACGGGCCAGTATTTTGGCTCTCTCCCTCGTTTTGATTACATCCTTTTCCATCTCGAGTGCCCTGCCAGCCATGTTTGACTATTATCAAGGCTATCCTAAGGAACAAATTGAGCTCTTGGCGAGCTTGCCTTCCTTTGGAATCATGATTATGTTATTACTAAATGGTTTCTTAGAAAAAATCTTTCCTGAGCGCTTACAAATTAGTTTGGGATTGCTGATTTTATCACTGAGTGGAACAGCACCCTTTTGGTTCCAAGCTTATCCTTTTGTCTTTGGAACACGGATTCTTTTTGGTTTAGGTGTTGGGATGATCAATGCCAAGGCCATTTCTATTATCAGTGAACGCTATCAAGGAAAAACGCGAATTCAGATGCTAGGGCTACGTGGCTCTGCAGAGGTCGTAGGGGCCTCTCTCATTACCTTGGCAGTCGGACAGTTGTTGGCTTTTGGTTGGACAGCTACCTTCCTAGCCTATAGTGCTGGATTTTTGGTGCTGACTCTTTATCTGCTCTTTGTACCTTATGGAAAAGAAAAGAAAGGAGTCAAGAAAAAAACGAAGGAAGCAAGTCGCTTAACTCGGGAAATGAAAGGCTTGATTTTTATCCTAGCTATAGAAGCGGCAGTTGTAGTTTGTACCAATACGGCTATTACTATTCGTATTCCAAGCTTGATGGTGGAAAGAGGACTGGGAGATGCCCAGTTATCTAGTTTTGTTCTTAGTGTCATGCAGTTAATCGGGATTGTGGCTGGTGTGAGTTTTTCTTTCTTGATTTCTATCTTTAAAGAGAAACTGCTCCTATGGTCAGGTATTACCTTTGGCTTAGGGCAAATTGTGATTGCCTTGTCTCCATCCTTGTGGGTTGTAGTGGCAGGGAGTATTCTGGCTGGTTTTGCCTACAGTGTAGCCTTGACGACGGTCTTTCAACTGGTCTCTGAACGAATTCCAGCTAAACTCCTCAATCAAGCAACTTCATTTGCAGTTTTAGGCTGTAGTTTCGGAGCCTTTACGACTCCATTCGTTCTAGGTGCGATTGGCTTGATGACTCACAATGGGATGTTGGTCTTTGCTATCTTAGGATCTTGGTTAATTGTAACCTCTATCTTTGTCATGTACCTACTTCAAAAGAGAGCTTAGGATTGGTT
>NZ_AICU01000030.1:0-3873 GCF_000257865.1 Streptococcus mitis SK575
GAAATCTTGGGTATCTTTTTTCTTATATGCTTGTTTTATAACTCGGGTGAATTTCTTAGAAAATATCAAATAACAATTTCACATTGAGAATTGTTAAGATAATGGAAACAATATAACCAAGGATGGTATTCCATTTAGCATTGGTAAATTCGCCCATCAGTGATTTCTTAGAAGTTAAATAAATCAAAGGGAAGATTGAAAACGGAAGAGCGATTGAAAGAAAGACCTGTGAATAGACCAATAACTGATCCAAGGTTTTTTCCTGATGACCAAACAGAACTGCAACTATCATGACAGGTAGCAAGGCAAACAAGGTTGATAAGGTCGAGCTAGCTATAGCTCCTGCAATAGTAGAATCCTGCAAGGCATTATACATTTGAGAGAAGGCAGAAATCTCGGATGCATGGCCGAAAAAGAGAGCCGCTCCTAAGATCAAAAGAAGGGAGTTAACGACAAAGGCCAAGGATAACTCGAGATTAGAATCCCAGGTCATAAAGCGTACGGCTTTTCGAACATCATTTTTGTCCTTGTGATTGATTTTACGAGTCTGTGACAAGGATGAATGCAAATAGAGGTTATGAGGCATAACAGTTGCTCCCACGATCCCTAGTGCCAAGGTTAATTGACTTTCATGCCCTGGCAAGGGACTTTCAAATAAGGTTGCATTCGGTAGATAACCCTCAACGATTCCTTGGAAGCTTGGATGTGACAAAGCTACCAGATAGGTAAAAATTGCTAGAATGGTTAAAATCAGTGTTGTCACAATAGCTTCAATCTTCTTAAAGCCAAATTTCATCAGAAGCAATAAGAGAAAAACATCCAACACGGTCAAGAGAATTGCTATCATAATCGGAATCTTAAAGAGAAGATTGAGAGCAATCGCTGAACCTAGAACTTCTGCCAGATCTGTCGCCATCAAGGCTAATTCTAAAATCACCCATAGACTATAACGAAGCCATTTAGGTGAATGATGAGCCGTTGCTTGAGCCAGGTCCATCTGGGTTACAATACCAAGCTTTCCTGCCATCTGCTGAAGTTGCATGGCAATGAGAGATGAAATCAAGATAACAAACAAGAGACTATACTTATAGGAAGCACCACCGACTACACTGGTAATCCAGTTTCCTGGATCCATATAACCAACTGCAACAAGAGCACCCGGACCTAAAAAGGCCTTTAAATTTTGCCAGAAATGATTGTTATTTGGAGTATCGATAGATTGATTAATCTCAGAGAGTGACACTTTTTTATGAGAAGACATAGATACTTACCTCTTTCTAAACCTACTTTTTCATTATTTTCTATTAGAGAAAAATAAGATTGACTTTAAACTATTAAAACAATGAAAACTATATGAAAAACATTTAGTTTTTTCATTATTTTTCTTAAGACACCTTAATATTTTTCTTAAGGCACGTTAATATTTTTCTTAAGGCACATTAATATTTTTCTTAAGGCACCTTAATTATAACAGAAAATATGATAAAAACTTAAGAAAATTCAGGACTTGATTTAATATTTAGGATACAACAAAATGTTGTATTCTTTTTTTGCAAAAGAATACCAAAGAATAAAATAAAAAACGTTGTAAAATGTACTGACCCTTTTCACCTTGTTAAAACACCATTGATCTTAACTCATCACTTACCTCTTAAAAAATCTTTAGAATTGGCTTAATCCCCTTTATTGTATCGCGTTTGGAGTTTTTTAGGTATAACCTTCGACGCGCACCTTACGTAGGACGACAGACTCATAGCTTTATACATAATAGAACGAGTATCTCCATCTGTAGAGATACTCGTTTTTTGCTATTTTCAAAGTGTTCTTTTTGACCAATCCCATACATCATTTTTATAGTAAATTGAAACTAGAATAGTACATCGTGGATACTAAAACATTTCTAGAAATTAATTTGATTTCCCTAATCAAGTTGCACACATCTTATTTCAAACCACTATATATTCAATGAAAATCAAAGAGCTAACTAGGAAGCTAACCGCAGGTTGCTCAAAGCACCGCTTTGAGGTTGCGGATAAAGCTGACGTGGTTTGAAGAGATTTTCGAAGAGTATTAAGGAGTATAGAATAGTATTTTAACTCCATCCTCTAAAGTGCTTTCAATAAAAGATACTTGAACACCATATTCAGCATATAATCTTTATGCCCTAAGTCAAAACAATCATTCTTTTCTAATTTATCGTAAATAAATCTAAAATCACAGAATACTGTCAGATGACTTAAAAAATGATTCTTTGGAAAAAGCGAATCAAAACTTGATTTATCACTTTTTATTCCACTATCTTTTTGTCACACATATTTATAAAGTACTGGTGCAAGCGCACATCATCAGTCAATTCTGGATGAAAAGAAGTTACCAACATATTTTTTTCTTGGGCTGCAACGATTTGATTATCAACTGTTGCTAAAATTTCTACATCTTCTCCAACACTGCTGATAATTGGACCACGGATAAAAGTCATTGGAATCTGACCGACTCCCTTACATTCTGCTTCCGTGTAAAAACTTCCTAATTGGCGCCCATAGGCATTTCGCTCGACCACCATATCCATAGTTCCTAGATGATGCTCGTCCTGAGAAGTAATTTCCTTAGCCAGCAAAATTAAACCCGCGCAAGTTCCAAAAACAGGTAAACCAGATAGAATTGCTTCTCGGATAGGAATCAGCATGTTCTGGTCACGTAAGAGCTTGCCCATGGTTGTAGATTCCCCACCAGGCAAAATCAAACCTGAAAAGTCACTCTGATGTTTCTGAAAATCATCTAGATTTCTGATTTCAACACTCTCAACACCTAATTGCTCTAGCACTTTTGCATGTTCTGCAAAAGCACCTTGCAAGGCTAATATTCCGATTTTCATCTATTTTCCTCGCTCTGCCATGAGAATTTGGATTTCATTTTCATTGATACCAACCATGGCTTCTCCTAAATCTTCAGAGATTTGAGCTAGGATTTGAGGATTACGGAAGTTAGTCACGGCCTTAACAATAGCACTCGCTCGTTTAACAGGATCTCCTGACTTGAAAATACCTGAACCTACAAAGACCCCCTCTGCCCCTAATTGCATCATTAACGCCGCATCTGCTGGCGTTGCAACGCCTCCAGCCGCAAAGTTTACAACTGGCAATTTTCCATGTTCATGAACATATTGGACCAATTCTACAGGGACTTGCAAATCCTTGGCAGCAACATAAAGTTCGTCCTCACGTAGATTTTGAATGCGGCGAATTTCCTGATTCATCATACGCATATGGCGAACAGCTTGGACAATATCTCCTGTACCCGGTTCTCCTTTAGTACGAATCATAGAAGCACCTTCAGCGATACGACGCAAGGCTTCACCCAAGTCCTTAGCCCCACAGACAAAAGGAACTTGGAATTCTTTTTTGTCCACATGGAAACGGTCGTCTGCTGGAGATAAAACTTCACTCTCATCGATATAGTCAATCTCAATGGCCTCTAAAATCTGAGCCTCAACAAAATGCCCGATTCTGACCTTGGCCATTACTGGAATACTAACCGCTTCTTGGATTTCCTTAATCATCTTTGGATCACTCATACGGGAAACACCACCAGCTGCACGAATATCAGCTGGAATCCGCTCCAAGGCCATCACAGCAGCCGCACCAGAAGCCTCTGCAATACGGGCTTGTTCAGGGTTCTGAACGTCCATGATTACACCACCCTTGAGCATCTGTGCCAAGTTTTTATTTAATTCATAACGATTTTCAGTCATTTCTTTTTCCTCATCATTTATATTGGTAGCTACCATTTCATTTTAATTCAGAACAGAAGGAATCACAAGATAAAAAAAATGTAATTGTATGGGTACAGATTGATACTCAATGAAAATCAAAG
>NZ_AICU01000031.1:0-20988 GCF_000257865.1 Streptococcus mitis SK575
AGATTCAGAAACACTTTTGGCACATTTCATCCATTCTGCACCCTTTAGCTCCTCAACTGCAAAAAAAAGAGAGGACGGGCCTCTCTTTGGGTTATAATTCTGCGATTTGGTTTAGGTTTACTTCTGCAACTGTGTCATTACCAAACATAGAGATAATCATCTTCACTTTATTGTTATCAATCTCCGTAATCTTACCGGTATAATCTGCAAAAGCTCCATCAATAATACGTACAGTTTGACCAACTTCAACATCGATATCAAACTCTTGTACAGTTTGTCCCATAGAAACCAAGATATCACGAATTTCTTGTTCCAATAATGGAGTTGGTTTTGATCTATTTCCGTGAGATCCGACGAATCCTGTAACATTTGGTGTATTTCGAACAACAAACCAAGCTTCATCTGTCATGACCATTTCTACAAGAACATAACCTGGAAAGCGATTTTCTTCTACTTCTTTTCTCTTTCCATTTTTTTCAACTTGCACTGTTTGTGTTGGAATTTCAACACGTAGAATATTATCCAACATATTGTAGGTTTGTGCACGTTGTAATAGATTTTCTTTTACCTTATTTTCATAACCAGAATAGGTTTGTAAGACAAACCATCCTTTATCAAAACTATCCATGATACTTCCTTTCATAATAGAAGATTTTTAGCGTAAATAACTCCACAAATCTTCTAAAAAATGTTAATAAATCGAATCAAACCTGAAACAATCAACTTGTCAAAAATATAAATAATCACAACAAAGAAAGCAGTGTATTCCATGATAGAACGAAAATCTCTCCAGCTTTCCTTGCGAGTTGGCCATGTTGTGTCTTTAAGAAGTCTAAATATATCTCCAATAAAACGCATCGCTCTCTCCTATCTCGTTTCTCTGTGTGTAGTATACTTACCACAATGTTTACAAAATTTATTTACTTCTAGTCGTGTTGGCTTGGGGTTTCCGCTTATCTTGATTGAATAGTTTCTCGAACCACAAACCGCACAAGCTAGGCTTGCTTTTTTAAGTGCCATAACGCCTCCATCTTATCTATTATAACAAGAAAGCTAGGCTTTGACAAGCATCTTAACGAAATAGATTGACTACCGAATCCCATATCGTTTGAGCCTTTTCCTTAATCTTCGAATCCGAGATAGCACGGCTAGCCTCATCTACCAGATTTTGTGCACGACTTCTAATATCAGAAAGGCTATTATCTGCCTGATTTTCTTCATTACTCTGTACTTGATTTCTTGTATTGGCTGGTCCAATTCCATTTTGCTTATAAGCATTTTCAACCGTAAAAGTGCTTCCTGGCGTATAAGGTAAAATGGTATTTGCAATGTTTCTAAAGACATGTGCTGCACCGTTTGAAGTCGAACCTGCTAGATAGTGATTTTCATCAGTGGTCGGAAAGCCAAGCCAGTGGCTAATCACTACATCCGGAGTATAACCAATTACCCACTGGTCACTTGTGTAATCCGGATTGAAAACTGCTTCAGTTGTTCCAGTTTTCCCTGCCATGACATAGTCTGCAGGCGATGAACTAATACCGGTACCGTTGGTGAATGTCCCCAACATCATACTGGTCATCTTATCAGCTACAGACTTATCAATCACTCGTTTTTGTGAATGTTTATGGCTCGCAATAACCTGACCACTAGCATTTTCAATTCTACTAATAAAATGAGCTTCAGGCATTAAACCTTCATTTGCAAAGGCAGCATATGCTTGAGCCATTTGCAGAGGATTGGTTTCAACACCGCTTCCCAATGCGACACCAAGAACACGATCAACTTTTTCCATGTTGAGTCCGAATTTTTCGCCCGCCTCAAAAGCCTTATCAACGCCCAAATCATTAACAGTGGCAACAGCAGGCAGATTAAGCGACTCTGCCAAGGCTTGATACATAGGAACTTCTCGACTCGTTTTGATTCCTGCATAGTTATCAAGCTTATAGCTGTCGTACTGCATGGTATGGTTATCCAAGAGCTTATTCAAAGCCCAGCCTGCTTCAACTGCTGGCGTATAAACAACTAAAGGCTTAATTGCAGAACCAGGACTACGTTTTGATTGAGTTGCATAGTTGAAATTCCGGAATCCAGTTTTATCATTATCAGCAACTTGACCGACAACTCCACGAACTCCACCTGTTTTCGGTTCGAGAGCTACACTTCCTGATTGAGCAAATGTTCCATCCTCTGCCCTCGGAAATAGCGATGTGTTTTCATAAACAACCTGCATATTTGCTTGGTAATTTTGGTCCAGCTCTGTGTAAATGCGGTAGCCATTATTTACGATTTCTTCCTCTGTTAAATTATACTTAGACACAGCTTCATTAACCACCGCATCAAAGTAAGAAGGATAGCGGTAATCTGAGATTTTTCCTTCATACTTATCGTGCAATTGCGAAGTCATATCAACTTCTGCAGCTTCGGTTTCTTGGTTTTTATCAATGTAACCCGCTGCAAGCATATTTTGCAAGACAGTATCACGACGATTAGTCGAATCTTCTACAGAATTCAAAGGATTATACAGTTCCGGTCCTTTGAGCATCCCTGCCAGAGTCGCAGCTTGATCCAGACTCACTTCTGATGCAGAAACTCCAAAGTATTTCTTACTGGCATCTTCTACACCCCACACACCATTTCCAAAATAAGCGTTGTTAAGGTACATGGTTAGAATTTGATCCTTACTATATTTTTTTGTTAATTCTAAAGCAAGGAAAAATTCTTTCGCTTTTCTCTCAACAGTTTGATCCTGCGACAGATAGGCATTTTTAGCTAGCTGTTGGGTAATAGTAGAACCACCACCTGAACGACCAGCAGTGACAATCGCCAAGAAGAAACGACCATAGTTAATCCCATCATTTTTATAGAAAGAGCGGTCTTCTGTCGCAATAACGGCATTCTGCAAATTTTTACTGATATCAGTCAATTCAACATAAGTTCCTTTTTGACCAGACAAGGCACCAGCCTCCTTTTCTTCACGGTCAAAAATGATAGTCCGAGTTTTCAAGGCGTTTTGCAAATCGTTAACATTGGTTGACTTAGCTACAGCAAACAAATAGGTTCCAACTAGCAAGCCTGCACTCAAACCTAGTATAAGGACAATCTTTGTTAGATGATAGCGACGCCAGAATTTTCTAATTGGACCCACTTGGGCTAATTTTTTTCGATCACTACGAGAGCGACGTAAGCTAGTAGAATCAGAGTCCTCTAGTTCACTTGTTTCTTTTTTAAAAAGAGAAAGAAATTTCTCGAATAATTTATCTAATTTCATGCGTTTATTTTATCATCTTCGTCATAGGAAGACAAGAATTTAGCTATTTCCTATCCAAATAGGGCTTTTTTTGTTACAATATCTGTATGAAATTCACATTTACATTACCAGACTCTCTACCTCAAATGACGGTAAAGCAATTACTTGAGGAACAACTCCTCATCCCTAGAAAAATCCGGCATTTTTTGAGAATCAAGAAACATATTTTGATTAATCGGCGAGAAGTTCATTGGAACGAGATGGTAAGTCCTGGAGATGTTTGCCAATTGACTTTTGACGAGGAAGATTATCCCGAAAAAGAAATTCCTTGGGGCAACCCAAACCTCATTCAGGAAGTTTATCAAGACCAACACTTAATTATTGTGAACAAACCAGAGGGGATGAAAACGCATGGTAATCAGCCAAGCGAAATCGCCCTTCTTAACCATGTCAGTGCCTATGTTGGCCAAACCTGCTATGTAGTTCATCGTCTAGACATGGAAACCAGTGGTTTGGTTCTCTTTGCCAAAAATCCTTTTATCCTACCTATTCTCAATCGCTTACTAGAGAAAAAAGAGATTTCTAGGGAATATTGGGCACAGATCGACGGACATATCAACAGCAAAGAACTTGTTTTCAAAGACAAAATCGGACGTGATCGCCATGACCGCAGAAAGCGAATAGTTGATACAAAAAATGGCCAACATGCCGAAACGCATGTAAGCAGATTAAAGCAATTCCCAGACAAAACTTCCTTGGTTCGTTGCAAACTAAAGACCGGGCGAACCCATCAGATTCGTGTGCACCTTTCGCATCATAACTTCCCTATTTTAGGTGACCCTCTCTATAATAGTAAATCAAAAACAAGTCGGCTTATGCTCCACGCCTTTAGACTGTCCTTTACCCATCCGCTTACTCTAGAGAAATTAAGCTTCACTACCCTATCAGATACTTTTGAAAAAGAATTAAAAAAGAATGGATGATTGTGTCATCCATTTTTTAATATTTAAAAAGCAAGACCAGAGGCCTTGCTTTTTATCGACTCATGAATTATTTAGCGATTTTTGCGAAGTATTCAAGAGTACGAACAAGTTGTGCAGTGTATGACATTTCGTTGTCGTACCATGATACAACTTTAACCAATTGTTTACCGTCAACGTCAAGAACTTTAGTTTGAGTTGCGTCAAACAATGAACCGTAAGACATACCTACGATATCTGAAGATACGATTGGATCTTCTGTGTAACCGTATGATTCGTTTGAAGCTGCTTTCATAGCTGCGTTCACTTCATCAACAGTAACGTTCTTTTCAAGAACTGCTACCAATTCAGTAACTGATCCAGTTGGAGTTGGAACGCGTTGTGCAGATCCGTCAAGTTTACCGTTCAATTCTGGGATTACAAGACCGATAGCTTTTGCAGCACCAGTTGAGTTAGGAACGATGTTTGCAGCACCAGCGCGAGCACGGCGAAGGTCACCACCACGGTGTGGTCCGTCAAGGATCATTTGGTCACCAGTGTAAGCGTGGATAGTAGTCATCAATCCTTCTACAACACCAAAGTTATCTTGAAGAGCTTTAGCCATAGGAGCCAAGCAGTTTGTAGTACATGAAGCACCTGAGATAACTGTTTCAGTACCGTCAAGAACGTCGTGGTTAGTGTTGAATACAACTGTTTTAACGTCGTTTCCACCAGGAGCAGTGATAACAACTTTTTTAGCTCCACCAGCGTGCAAGTGTTTTTCAGCAGCTGCTTTCTTAGCAAAGAAACCAGTAGCTTCAAGAACGATTTCTACACCGTCGTTAGCCCAGTCGATTTGTTCTGGATCACGTTCAGCAGAAACTTTGATGAATTTACCGTTAACTTCAAATCCACCTTCTCTAACTTCAACAGTACCGTCGAAACGACCTTGAGTTGTGTCGTATTTCAACAAGTGTGCAAGCATAACTGGATCTGTAAGGTCGTTGATACGAGTAACTTCAACACCTTCTACGTTTTGGATACGACGGAAAGCAAGACGACCGATACGTCCAAAACCGTTAATACCAACTTTAACTACCATTAGTGATTTCCTCCTTATGAAAATCATGAAATTTTTATTGTGAAAAGAGTAACTTGAATCACTACAAATCACCTTTCAACAAACCTATTATATAACTATTTAAGTTTAATTGCAAGTACGGGCATTGTTTTTCTATGTTAGTTTCTTTTTTAAACTGTAAATCAAGGAATCCCTTACTATTCATATCGTAGCGATTCTACAGGATCCATTTTACTAATTTTACGTGCTGGGAAGTAAGCTGATACATAACCAAGCAAGAGAGCGAAAGCTAGAGTTCCTAAAATAGATAGAGGATTTAATTCAAAAACCTTCGTGATGGATGGGTAAAAGTGATTTACAACCGCATTCGCCAAACTTCCCACCCCTTGTGCAACCAAAAAGGCCAGTAACAAGGCGATCCCTACAATCCAGATAGCCTCGTAAATAAAAATCCCTTTGACATCATGATTTTGATAACCAACTGCCTTCATGACACCTATTTCCTTAGAACGTTGCATGATATTGATGTAAATGATGATACCAATCATGACCGCTGCTACCACAATAGCTTGTGATGAAAGTACAATCAATAATCCCTGAATGACACGAATAAAAGTAATCACAATATCAAGAACCTTCTGTTGAGAAAGAACAGTATACTTCTTGTTTTTCTGCAATTCTTCTGTTATCGCTTTTGTTTGTGATGGATCTTTGAGTTCCAAGATAAAATAAGATACAGCTTTTGTAAATCCAGCTTCTTTCAAGATTGCTTCCATTTGATTAGAAGGCATAAAACTGTTGCTGTCCTCCATGTCATCTTCATCATTGATTACACGTACAATCTTCGTTTGAAATTGAGCAGTCTTACTAGCTTCGGCAGCATTTTCTACAATACTTGCTGAGACTGATTTGCCAATAACATCACTAGCTGTCAGATTGTTTCCTGTCTGTTCATTCCAATTTTTTAGTAAACTGATTGGAATCGTCAAGCCCTGTTCATTCGCATCAGTATAGAGGGAGCCAGCTAATACTTTGTCCGCCTCATTACTACTAACAGAAATACCTGTATCCTCATAGAGACTCACTACTTGAGCATAAGAAGGCATCGTTTGACTCAGATCCATTTCTTGCCCATCTATAGTAATATTTGACATGATCATCCCAAAAGGACTCTCCAAATATTTAATAGCTTCTTTCCCAACTGTATCCGTGATATAGTTCTTATCATCTTGATTCAAAAAGCCTCGTCCAGCATTTTCTGTATTTAAAGCAATCTGAACTTGAGAAGGGATTTGACCTCCATTCGTATTTTCATCAATCATCGAAATCAAGGCATTTCCCAAGCCGAAAGAAATTAAGACTCCTACAAAACCGATTGAGGTTGCTAGCGCAATCAATAGGTTACGCCACTTTCTTTCCAGAAAGTTATTTAAAGAAAGTTTGAATTTATTTTTCAATGATAATCCTTTATTTTTTGACTTCTTCAACGACTTCACCATCCTTCATTTTGATAATCACATCTGCATATTCAGCAACTTCTGGATTATGGGTTACGATCAATACTGTTTTCCCTGTTTGGGCTAAATTTTTAAATACTTCCAATACCATTTCTTGGGATTGAGAATCCAGCGAACCCGTTGGCTCATCTGCTACAATCATATCAGGCTGATTTACCAAGGCACGCGCGATTGCTACGCGTTGCTTTTGCCCACCAGAAAGCTGTTTAACATTTTTAGCCATAAAAGGCTCCATGCCCAAGTTACTTAATTGCTCCTTTGCAATCATTGTCATCTCCCTGTCAGATAAATCTTTGACATAGAGAGGTAGCTTGACATTGTCCAAGACAGACTGATGAGGAATGAGGTTAAAGTTTTGAAACACAAATCCAATCTTATCTTTACGAAATTGAGTTAGTTCAATATCTGATAAGTCACGGAGGGATTCTCCTTTAAACTCTAAATCTCCTTCATATTGTCTATCTAAACCGCTGATGATATTTAGTAGACTGGTTTTGCCACAGCCTGATGGACCGTAAATTGCTGTAATTTTACCTTTTGCAATCTGCAGATTTATATTCTTTAAAGCCTGCTCTTGATGTTTACCATCCAAGGCGTAAAACTTTGAAATATTTTTAATGGATAAAATGGACATTCTTTCCCCCTTGTTTAAAACTGTTATCATCATACATCACACTTATAGAAAATCCTTCAAGTTGATTGACCCTATAGGCCTACTACTTAGAATTTTCTCTCTATTGCCTAGTTTGCTTCTGGATGTCTATCAAGTAAAATTCATTATAATAAAAAAGCGACATTTCTCCAATGACAGAAATGTCACTCCTATAAACTCTTTAACGATATCTTTCTAGATCCTCGGCCCATTCATTATCTAAACTAACGATTAACTTCTCATTGCCAAACATCCTCGCCATCATTTTTGCTTCTTCATACTTTTGTTTTGCTGTATCATAATCAGTCTGAATATAATACTTCCATTCTACCATCAAGACAATCGGTTGCTTTTGAAAATCTCGTGTTTTCTGTCCTATTTTATTTAAGGTCTCAACTGCTCTCTTAAAATAACGAAACAGCCCCATAATTTCTATACAAGCTAAAGAAGCTAACAAGGAATCTCTAAGCAAGTCCAAACAATCGAACTCTATCTTATCAACCTGAGAACTTAGTTTGTCATGAAAACAAAGAATGGTTTCATGCTCAGATTCTTTTATCTCACCCATATTTAAACCATCCATTAACTGACAGTTGAAATACAGTCTCAGTTTCAACAAGTCCTCGGCTTTATATACATCTCTGGATAGTAAGTCTTGAAGACCGTCCTCAATCACACCACTTCCGTATAAGGAATTACTAGTCGCTCTCACTTCATCTATGGCTTGAAGACAATCCACTAGCACTTTCTCATCACGTGGCAAATCATCATAAAAACACTCAAAAATCTCATCGAAATATTCTTCCTTTTGTTCCTGCAACTCCTTGTCTCCATAGTCAGGATGATGTAAAAGAAAGTACTTTAATTCTTGGTAACGCTTGGGTAATTCCTTATAGTCTGGCATCAAGACGTAGGAAGGAATTTCTAATCTATCCGCAATATATTCTAGGGTTTTTATCGTCGGGCGAAACTCTCCTTTTTCTATCCGCACCAGCTGACGCACTGATAGTTCAGACTCATCCCCGCAAAAAACTGGACGACTAAGTCCTTTCTCCTCTCTAAGAATCCTTACCTTTTCCCCTAGCTCATTCATCTCTTACATTTCTCCCTCGCATGATTATCAAAGCTTTGATTTTCAAATAAACATATGCGATTATTATACCATTTCCCAAAAAGAATTACAAAAAAGAGACAGGAAATTCCTGCCTCTAGGCTGATAACAATTATTTACGGCGTCCTGGTCTTTCTTTATAACCATAGTAAGAATCTTCGATGATTTCTTGCATATGGTCAACCATTGGAAGGCGTGGGTTTGCAGGCGAACATTGATCTTCATAAGCAAGGAAGGCCAATTCACGAGAATGTTCTTTCCATTCTTTTTCATCAATTCCTTGTGCTTTGAAGTTCATTTGGATACCTACGCGCTCACCAAGTTCGTAGACAGCTTTTGCGTAAGATTCCACACCTTCTTCTGGAGTAGAAGCTGGAAGTCCAAGCATGCGTGCGATATCTTGGTATTTTTCATCTGCACGGTAGTAGTTGTACTTAGGCCATGTTGCTGTCTTAGCTGGACGTGTACCGTTGTAGCGGATGACGTATGGAAGCAAGATTGCATTTGTACGACCGTGGATTGTGTGGAATTGCGCACCAATCTTATGGGCCATTGAGTGAGAAATACCTAGGAAGGCATTAGCAAAGGCCATACCAGCGATTGTTGAAGCGTTATGCATTTTCTCACGTGAGTGGAAGTCTGCATTCTTAACTGAGCTTTCAAGGTTTTCAAATACAAGCTTGATGGCTTGAAGTGCAAGACCGTCAGTGTAGTCGCTAGCCATTTGTGATACGTAAGCTTCAGTCGCGTGGGTCAATACGTCCATACCAGTGTCCGCAGCAACAAATCCAGGAACTGTCAATACCAAAGCAGGGTCTACGATTGCCACAGTTGGTGTCAATGAGTAGTCAGCGATTGGGTATTTACGGTTATTTGCTTTATCAGAGATAACGGCAAATGGTGTTACTTCAGATCCTGTACCAGATGTAGTTGGAATCGCGATGAATTTAGTCTTCTTACCAAGCAATGGGAATTTGAAGGCACGTTTACGGATATCCATGAATTTTTGAACAAGGTCACGGAAGTCCACTTCTGGTTGTTCGTAGAAGAGCCACATTACTTTAGCAGCATCCATTGGAGATCCACCACCGAGAGCGATGATTGTATCTGGTTTGAAGGCACGCATAATCTCAGTACCACGGTTTACAGTTGTGATATCTGGATCTGGTTCTACATCAGCAAATATTTGGTAAACAACCTTATTGCGACGAAGATCAAGTTGTTCGATGATACGATCAAGGAAACCAAGCTCTACCATGGCATGGTCAGTAACGATCATGACACGTTCAACGTCACGACATTTTTGAAGGTATTGAATTGAATCACGTTCAAAGTATGTTTTTGAAGGAAGTTTCATCCATTGCATGTTATTTCTCCGTCTTCCGACTTTTTTGATATTCAAGAGGTTAATGGCACTAACGTTATCCCCAACTGAGTTGCGTCCGTAAGAACCACATCCAAGTGTCAATGATGGCAAGAAGGCATTGTAAACGTCCCCGATACCACCGAAAGTAGAAGGTGAGTTACAGATAACACGAATAGCTTTAACAGCTTTACCAAATTCTTTAGTCAATTCTTCGTCAGCTGTGTGGATAGCTGCTGAGTGTCCAAGACCGTTAAATTCAACCATTTGACGAGCCTTAGTAATACCATCTTCACGGCTTTCAGATTTCAAAACTGCGATAACTGGTGACAATTTTTCACGAGTCAATGGCTCATTTTCACCAACTTCTTTACATTCAGCAGCAAGAATGTTTGTTCCTTCTGGAACTGTAAATCCTGCTTGCTCTGCAATCCAAGTTGCTGGTTTACCAACGATATCAGCGTTCAATTTTGCACCAGCACAGTTTTTACTATTTGCTTTCACGCCGAAGCAGAATTCTTCAAGAAGAGCTTTTTCTTTTTTATTTACAAAGTAAGTGTGGTAAGATTTGAACTCTGCTACAAATTCATCGTAAATTTCTTTATCAATGATAACTGCTTGTTCAGATGCACAGACCATACCGTTATCAAATGATTTAGACATGACGATATCGTGTGCTGCTTGACGGATGTTTGCTGATTTTTCAACATAAGCTGGAACGTTTCCGGCACCTACCCCAAGAGCTGGTTTACCACATGAGTAAGCCGCTTTAACCATGGCATTCCCACCAGTTGCAAGAATTGTCGCAACGCCTTCGTGGTTCATAAGGGCACTAGTTGCTTCCATAGATGGTTCAGTGATCCACTGTACGCAGTTTTCAGGAGCACCAGCTGCGATAGCTGCATCACGGACGATACGAGCTGCATGAGCAGATGATTCTTGTGCTGATGGATGGAAGGCAAAGACGATTGGGTTACGTGTCTTCAATGAAATCAATGATTTGAAGATTGCTGTTGATGTTGGGTTTGTTGTTGGAGTGATACCACAAACAACACCGACCGGTTCAGCGATAAGAGTCAAACCTGTTACATCGTCTTCTTCGATAACGCCAACTGTTTTAGTGTGACGCATGTTGTTTACCACGTGTTCACAAGCAAACAAGTTCTTAGTTGCTTTATCTTCAAATACACCGCGTCCTGTTTCTTCATAGGCATGTATAGCCAATTCTCCGTGGGCATCCAAAGCTGCCACTGACGCTTTAGCTACGATGTAATCAACCTGTTCTTGGTCGAGTTTACGCATTTCCTCAAGAGCAACTAAAGCTTTTTGCACCAAGCCATCGACATGCTTTTCAGCAGCGAGTTTCTTTTCTTCTGGTGTCACAGTTTTTTTATCAGCCATATTTTCCTCCATAGCTTTCAAGGATTGATATCCTTTGTTAATTTTTTCACAAGTTTATTATAACGCATTATTTCAACTTTGTAAACAGTTTCATAAACATTTCACAAAGAATTTTTAAACACTTGTGAAATTTTTCTCATTTTCTTTACTTATCAAGTTTTCTCTTTAGAGTTTGTGAAATTAATTTCAAATATTTTTTATTTCACAAACTTGCTTGGAAGAGTGACTTGGAAAGAAAGGGATTTGCAGGTAAGCGCTTACTTAAACATTCTAATAATACCTCCTTTGATAAGGAGGCTTTATTTTTGTTGAAAAACGCCTTGTTTAAAAGTCCCTTCATAAACGACTTCTTGTTCTGTTGTTAGTTTCCCTTTTCCTTCAGCCTGACCATTTACAAAATCACCTTCGTAGGTCCAGCCTTCTTTGGATTGAAAGGTACCTTTTCCATTGAAGGCTCCATTGTTGAAACCACCTGTATATTGGTCTCCATTTTGGAAGGTAATGGTACCTTGGCCATTCATTTTACCACGTACAAGACTGCCGTCGTAAACAATCGTTCCATTATCAAGCTTTAGAACACCTTTTCCGGGAATATTTAGAAAAAAGACGAGTACAGCACAGAAAACAATGGCAACTACTGCCAAAAGCTCTAAACGTGAACGAGTCAGATAGACACTATATTTGTCGTAAAAATTCTTAAGATTTTCCATCTTCACTCACCTTTTCTAAACGTTCTAACCAAGCTTGACACCCCTCTTGAACACGCTGATAGGTTTCCTCAAAATCTCCTGTATACCAAGGATCTGGAACACTTTCAGATGCGAATGAGTAAATCTTATCTTGACAGTTTGCTGGACACATCTGACGTAAGTCAGAAACATTTGAAGCATCCATTCCGATAATATAATCAAAGGCTTCAAAATCTTCCTTACTAATCTGAAGCGATGTTTTGGCTTTGTCATAAGGAATATCATACTCTTGAAAAATCCCTTGAGTTCCCTTATGAATCGGATTGCCATGTTCCCAAGAGGAAGTCGCTCGACTTTGGATTTCATAATTATCTGTCATTGATTTCATCACAAACTCGGCCATAGGGCTGCGGCAAATATTCCCCAGACAGACAAAGACTAATTTTTTCATCCCATTTCCTTTCTTTTATAGAAAAACGGGAGTTCGTAATCCCGTCTTATTTTTCAATTGCGCCTTCGAGTGAAGCTGTTTCTTTAAGTGGTAATACTGTCTTGATAGCAGCTAGTTCAAAAGTCAAGTAAACTCCATCTACATCAAGAACAATCGTTCTCTTCTCAGTATCTACTTCATCGACTGTTCCATAAAGGCCCCCGATTGTAATAACTTCATAGCCTTTTTGTAGTTTATTTAAGCTTTCCATACGTTTTTGTGCTTGTTTCTTTTGAGAGCGTTGCGTAAAGAACATCAAGCCCACCATAGCCACAAGAATGATTAAAAATGTATATTGTGATTCCATTATATTCTCCTTTGTCTTTTACATAGGACTACTATATCAAATTTCAGCTACTTTTACAAGATTGTACCTTGCTTTTCTAGTAAGAAAAACCAGAGCTTGCGCCCTGATTTTTAGGATTATTTCAAGTTTTGAACGACTTTTACAAGATTTTCAACTGTAAAGCCATATTCTGCCAATACTTTTGGTGCTGGTGCAGAGGCTCCGAAGGTATCAATACCAAGAACAGCACCATCTAGACCAACATATTTGTACCAGTTTTGAGTTGCACCCATTTCGACTGCAACACGACGGCGAACTGCATTTGGAAGAATTTCTTCCTTGTATGCTGCATCTTGTTTATCAAAGACATCTGTAGATGGCATGCTGACTACGCGGACTTTTGCACCCTGACTAGCCAATTCTTTGGCAGCTGAGACAGCAAGATTAACCTCTGAACCTGTCGCAATCAAGATAGTATCAAAGTCTGCCGCATTTTCATAAACAACATAGGCACCTTTAGCAACCTTATCAAAGTCCGTCCCTTCTTCAACAGTCAAGTTTTGACGGGTCAAGACAAGGGCAGTTGGTGTTTTCTTACTTGTCACTGCAAGGTACCAAGCTGCTTGCGTTTCACGCGCATCTGCTGGACGGAAAACATTTAGATTTGGCATAGCACGAAGACCTGCTAAGTGCTCAACTGGTTCGTGTGTTGGGCCATCTTCCCCTACCGCAATAGAATCGTGGGTAAAGACATAAGTCACAGGAAGTCCTTGTAAGGCTGACAAGCGAACAGCTGCCTTCACATAGTCAGAGAAGACGAAGAAAGTTCCACCGTATACACGAAGTCCACCGTGAAGAGCCATCCCGTTCAAGATCGTTCCCATTGCAAATTCACGAACACCAAACTGAATGTTACGGTTCAAGCGATTAGCATCGTCTTGAAGTCCGTCAGTCTTGATATAAGTCATGTTTGAGTGAGCTAGGTCAGCTGATCCACCCAAGAAAGTTGGTAACTTAGCTGCCACAACATTCAAGGCATCTTGGCTTGAATTACGAGTTGCTTGAGAGAAGCCATTTTCTAATGCTGGGAAGTCTGCTGGAGTCACTTCAACTGGATCGCGTCCATCGATGATGGCTTCTACTTCTGCAGCCAATTCTGGGTGAGCTTCTTTATAGTCAGCAACTAATTTTATCCAAGTTTGATAAGCTGATGCACCACGGTCTGCAACATGTTCTTTGAAATCAGCATAAACTTGTTCTGGAATTTCAAATGGTTCATAGTCCCAACCGAGAGCTTGACGAGTAGCTGCAGTTTCATCTGCTCCAAGAGGAGCACCGTGTACAGCATTAGTTCCTTGTTTGTTTGGAGAACCGTATCCAATAACAGTCTTCACTTCAATCAAAGATGGTTTGCCTGAAGCTTTTGCTGTTTCGATAGCAGCATGGATAGCTTCCAAGTCTGTTCCATCTTCAACCAAGGCAGTGTGCCAACCGTAGGCATTGTAACGGTCACGAACACTTTCTGTAAAGGAATCTTTTGTCTCACCATCCAAGTTGATGTCATTTGAATCATAAAGAACAACCAACTTATCCAGTTTTTGCAAGCCTGCGTAAGAAGCCGCCTCACTTGAGACACCTTCCATCAAGTCTCCGTCTCCACAGATAACGTAAGTATAGTGGTCAAAGATATTGTAGCCTTCTCGGTTATATTTGGCTGCCAAGAAACGTTCTGCTTGGGCAAAACCAGTGGCAGTTGAAATCCCTTGACCTAGAGGACCTGTCGTTGCATCAATCCCTGCTGTATGGCCAAATTCTGGGTGACCTGGTGTTTTTGAACCCCACTGACGGAAGCTCTTGATCTCATCCATACTGACATCTTCAAAACCAGAAAGGTGAAGAAGGGCATAAAGGAGCATTGAACCATGGCCTGCTGAAAGAATAAAGCGGTCACGGTTAATCCAGTTTGGTTGAGCTGGATTGATACGAAGTTGTTTTGTAAAGAGGCTGTAAGCCATCGGAGCCGCTCCCATAACTACACCTGGGTGACCTGAGTTGGCTTTATTAATGGCGTCAATACCTAGAAAACGAATTGCATTAACAGATAGATTTGACATAGAATTTCCTTTCTATTTGAGGTGATTATTGTATCACACATTCTATTTTACTATTATATGAAAAAATACATAGAATAGCAATTAAACAATTCGACGTAAATAAGTATTCTATTTGCTATCCTCTAGTCGCCTGATAATAGGGAAGTAAGCGTTCATAAGCATTTTCTAATTTTTCTAAAATCACTTCTAATGATTGATTTTCAATAAAAGAAACATCTGCCTTAACTAACACTTTTCGGACTTCCTGATTGGATAGTTTATTTCTTAAAATTTGACGATTTTCTTCGTTCGCATCCCACCGTTGACTTTGATCATCAGAGTAGACTAGATAATAAATCCCTTCAACGGTTGGAATTTCTAAAACTTTGACCTGCTTACCTAGAGTTTGCTCATCTTTCTTGCGCTCGATGAAACTGATTTCTAAGGAAATACCAAAATCAGAAGGATTCCCGTACAAACGTAAGGCTAGCATAGGTTCTGTCACTTTCCCCTCACGTTGTAGATAAACCCAGAAGTGTGGTCGCAAGCGCTGCGCTTGGTTCATCCACTGGCTAGTCTGTTGAAGTTGCCATTCTGGATGACTTACTTGAAAGGCATTGGCCAGTTCTGTAAAAGCCTTTCTGGCCTCTTGACCTTTGTGGCGGAATGCCAGCATCTTCTCTCGCTCTGCTCCCGCTTTATCAGGATTACGGTACTGCAAACCAGCAAAGTCTAAATAATCTCTTATCTTATTCAACATTAGTTTAATCTCCTCTAGCTAGCAAAAAATCAGGAGAACCCTGATTTTACTTATTCTGTATCTACAACGACATAGCGATTGGGCTCATCACCTTCAGAGTAACTGGTCACGCCATCCATACGTGAAATAATACGATGAATAATCTTGCGTTCGCTATTCGACATTGGATCTGTCTGATGACTACGTCCTTCTTCTAAAACACGAGTCGCCAATTTTTGCGCATAGGTCTGCAAGACTTCTGCACGGTGTTCAACATAATCATTGACATTGATTGTAATGTAGAAGGTTCTTGAATAGCGGTTGTAAAGATAATTTTGAGCCAACAGTTGCAAGGCCTTCAAGACTTTACCATGGTAGCCGATAATACGACCCGGTTCGTTAGTATCAATTTGCAAATTGATGCTACGACGGTTATAGTCATTTGAAAGTGTAGCTTCAACATCCATGTCATCAATAATCGTTTGAACATAAGTCGTGACTTCCGTAGCTACTTGTTCAATATCAAAGCTCGGTTCAACTTTCAAGCCCAAGTCTTCTAGTTCTTGACTTTCAGTTTGCTCAGTTTGGCTTTCAATAATAGGTGTTTCTACTTCTTCGAGAGCAGTTTCTTCAAGTTGTAATTCATTTAAGATCTCAATGTGACCAGTTTCTTCCAAGATAGTGCTGGCATGTCTTTCATGTTTTAAGATTTCAGCCTTGACTTCATCAGAAATACCTTGACCTTCCTCTTCAATCTTTTTAATTGCTTCTACAACATGACCCAAATCAACCGTTGCTTCACTGACTGTTTTAACAGGCTCATTCAAATCATTGATTTGTTTTGGAACTCCCTTTACAGCTTGTTGGTTTGCTTTTACAACTGTCGTTTCACTAATAGCATCGATATCCACTTGAGCTGGTTTTTTACCAAATAAGCCAAGAAACCCTTTTTTCTCACGAGAAATGACTTTGATATGAGCCTTCATTCTTGGAATATCTAATTCTTTCAATCCTTTCTGGATTGCTTCTTCAACAGTTGAACCTGTAAATACTACCATTACCAGATTCCTCCTTATTATTTCGTTTTCTGAGCCTTTTTCTTGGCTTTTCTTTTTCTATTTTCCAAATCTTTCTGTGCCTGAACTACTGCCTCGCGCTCTGCAATAATCTTGAATGGATTATTCAAGAAATAGGTTTGCAAGACTTGATAAGCATTGGACACTGTCCAGTAGAGGGCGACTCCACCTGGCGCATAAACTGCAAAGATAAAAATCAAGACCGGAATCCCATACATCATCGCAGTCGTAGCGCCATTACGCTCAGACAAAGCTTTGTTGGACAACCAAGTACTTAAAAAGGTAAATACAGCTGCTAAAATCGGAAGAACAAAGGTTGTATCCACACCACCAAGGTTAATCCATAAGAAATGACCTGTCTTTAAAAAGTCAACTCTTGATAGAGCTTGGAACAAGGCCAAGATAACCGGCATCTGAATCAAAATCGGCCAAAGAGAATCTGAATGTCTGACACCCATTTCTTTAAAGACTTTACGCATTTCTTGCTCTAGCTTGGTTCTACTTTCCATATCTCGACCTGGATATTGTTCTCGAAGCGCCTTAATGCGTGGTTGAGCTTCTTGCATTTTTCTAGAAGCTACCATTTGCACTTGGAAGACTGGCAAGAGAACTGTACGAATCAAGACCGTAAAGAGGATAATCCCCACTCCGATACTGATATCAAACGATAAAAAGCGAATGATTTCCGCAAAGAAGTAAACAAATTTACTCCAAAAATCAGCCGAATCGGCTGTAATATCGCTAGTTGTCCCATTTGTTGCACAGGCTGTCATGATCAATAGGGACAGTCCTAGCAAACTAGTCAACTGTAGTTTCTTTTTCACTCCCATTTCCTTCCTGGTAAATCTTTGATAATTTTAATACGTGGAGTAGATTTTTCTCCATCTCTGCGTATCCCAAGGTTTCGACTCCTTTTCGAGCAATGACAACAAAGTCGACATCTTCTACCAGACTCCCTTTTGCATTCTGGATAATATGCCGAATTCGTCGCTTGATTTGATTTCTAGTGACGGCATTCCCAAGTTTTTTGCTAACTGATAGACCTACTCGAAAATGGTTTTTCTGATTTTCTAATTGGTAGACAACAAATTTGCGATTGGCAAAACTTGTCCCCTCCTTGAAAATCGCCTTAAAATCTTTCTCTCTTTTTACACGAAAGTTTTTCTTCAAAACTCAACTCCATCTATTAAATTACTACTATTATACCATATTTTTCAAAAAAGCCAATCATAGCAAGGTTTTGCACAATTTCACCATAAAAAGAAGCTGGAAAAATCTCTTTCCCAACTCCTTGTACGGAATATTTTTTCTAATTTTACTTATTTTTTCAAGCGTTCAACGTCACGGGCAATAACTAGCTCTTCATCTGTTGGAATAACCAATACACGGATCTTCGCTGCCTCTGTTGAGATATCTCCTGTCACACCGAAGACGTTCTTTTCTGGATCAACATCACAGCCAAACCAAGAGATACCTGAAATAACATCTTCACGTACGTTTGCAGCATTTTCACCGATACCTGCTGTAAAGATAATAGCATCTGCTCCATTTAAGACTGCAAGGTATTGGCCGATATGTTTTTGGATACGGTCAACATACATTTCATAAGCTAAAGTGGCATCGTGGTCCCCTTCTTCCATAGCAGCAATCACATCACGCATATCACTAGATTTACCTGAAACCCCCATAAGCCCTGATTCACGATTAAGGATGCGACTAATGTCTTCAGGCGTGTTAAAGTCCTCTGTATATTGCATTAAGTAAGGAATGATAGCTGGGTCAATATCCCCTGTACGAGTTCCCATCATCACACCACCAAGTGGAGTGAAGCCCATTGAAGTATCGACAGATTGACCACCCTTAACAGCTGTAATAGAAGCACCATTACCGATGTGGCAAGTAATCAATTTCAAGTCCTCTAATGGACGGCCCAAGAGTTTTGCTGCTTCTCCTGCTACAAACTGGTGACTTGTACCGTGGGCACCATATTTACGAACCTTGTTTTCTGTGTAATATTTTGTTGGTAGAGGGTAGCGATAAGCTTTCTCTGGCATACTTGTGTGGAATGAAGTATCAAAAACAACTACACTGGTAATGTCTGGCAACAATTCCTTGAAGGCACGAACACCTGCTGCATTGGCTGGATTGTGGAGAGGAGCCAACAAGCTCAACTCTTCAACTTTTTCTAAAACATCTCCCTCAACGACTGTTGATTCTTTGAAATATTCTCCACCAGCCACAACACGGTGTCCAACACCAGTAATCTCGTCATAAGCCTTGATAATATCGAAACGAATCAAGTCATCCAATAAGATTTTAACAGCTTGTGTGTGATTTTCAATATCCAAAATTTGTTGTTCAGAACGACCATCAAATTTTACAGTTGAAATTGAATCTTTCAAACCGATACGTTCAATCAAACCTTTCGCCAATACTTTTTCTTCTGGCATTAAGTATAATTGCCATTTCAAACTTGAACTTCCCGCATTGATTGCAATTGTTTTTGTCATAACATGATACCCCTTTTTTAAGCGTTTTCATCTATTATAACAAAATCTATTTTATATTTCAGTACCTTGAGTCCATTTTTGAAAATTTTCTTTAAATTTCATTAAAACACTTGCATCTTGCAAGCTAGCAAGTGGATAAACAAAAGGCTCTACTGCTAGTTCACTTTTCTTCTGCAAGATAAAAATAGTCTTGGATTGTTTAGCATTAGCAAAGAGATTTTCAGGCAGACTGATCATGGCAGTCAGACTTGCCTCCTCTTTCAACCACCCTTTCAACAAATCACTTTGAGGACTGGTCAACAAATCACTCGGAGCTAGAAAAATAGCATATCCGTCTGACTTGAGGTACTTAAGCCCTTGTTCCATGAGCAAGTGATGGGCGTAGGTATGTTCTTGACTAGAAGCAACTTGATGGCGCGACGCAACGGCATCATCAGGATAATAGCCGACAGGCAAGTCGCTGATGACCACATCGCTTTCTTTGAGCATTTGTGGACGAACGGCATCTCCTTGGACAAAGCCAGCCTGCAAACCAATTACATCTGCCATGCTAGCTGCCAAATCAATCAACAAATCATCCACTTCCATTCCCAAATAATCCATCTTTTTATCAAGCGAGGTCAAGAAAGTAGCACCCAGAATTCCCATCCCAGAACCCATTTCGAGGATCGTAATCTCCTCCTCTTTAAACAACTCTTCCACAATAAACACCAAAAGTAAAGCAATGGCATCTGGTGTAAACTGGTGATTGGCCTGTAGGGGCTCTGTCTGCCCAGCCTTCATCAAGAGAAACTGGTAGGTCTTGAGCCATTCTTCTTTGCGAAGCGCTAAGCGTTTAAGGGCTTGATTGTTCTCTTTGACCTGTTTTAGCTCCGTCTCACCATCCAGATAGATGCTGTTTTGCTCCACCAGGGCGTCATAAAAGTTGGTCGCCAAATCACTTTGGATGACTTGGACATTCTCTAGTAAATAGGTATAAGCTTGTTCAATTTTTTCAAAATCCATATTCCTATCTTATCAAATTTCCCTTCTTTTTTCCATCCTTATAGAAAAATCACACTATATCTATATTGGTTTTTCGTCAATTTGTTACTGACGACATCAATCTTATCTACACAAGATCAGATAGACGTTTCTAACTATCTACAACTGTACTCTTATCTTGCTGTCTGATTATTGCTTGGTATAAAATGGCACATAATCATTCTAATAACTCACCCTTCTTCTACTAATCCTCTCTAATATATAATCGATCGAAGGAAATAAAAGATCAAAACAGTGCAAGAAAAGCCCACTAATCTATCAATACTTTTATGAAGTGGTTTTTCGTACTCAATTTTTTAACTGACTATACAAACACAAGGCTGGGAAACTCAATTCCATCCGAAAAGAAAGGAAATATTCCCACAATAAAACGCATACTATCAAGTTTTTGAACACCTGATAATATGCGTTTTTATGATTTTACAGACTTTTTTGTCCAAACTCGATAGACACATCTATCGCCGATCAAATATGAGATAAGCAGATTGTTTACATATCTTCCTCATCACGTTTACGGCGTTTCGCAAATAAACCTAAACCAGTCACAGCTGCCAAAGCTCCTAGAAGCGCAGATGTTTTGGAAACTTCTGTACCTGTATTTGGCAATTGCTGTCTTGACTTAGCTGTCGATTCTGATGGTGTTTCAGAAGATACTGTGTCTATTGATGCAGATGCACTTGTTGACTCAGAGGCTGGTGTGCTTGCACTTGTTGACGCTGAAGTAGAGGCT
>NZ_AICU01000032.1:0-10165 GCF_000257865.1 Streptococcus mitis SK575
GTTTTATAGTCCCTATCGTTAATCGAATTGAGCTTGTACGAATGCAAGAGCACCTTTTCCATCACGAGTTAATTTGATGTATTGAGCACCTTCTGTCTTGGCAAGTTTAATACCGAGCTTATCTGTTTCTGCTTTCATGTCTTCAAAGTTTGAAGCAACTTGAGGGGCAAGGATAACTAGATCAAACTCTGGCAACATTTCACGGTGAGCACCATAGCCACCTGCTGCTGCTTTCACAGGAACATTGTATTCTGCAGCTGCCTTATTCAAAGCATTCGCAAGAAGTCCACTTGTACCTCCACCTGCACAGAGAACGAGGACATTTGTTTCTTCAGTGATGGTATTTTGAGCTGCTTCTACACCTGCTTTTTCAAGAATAGCATCCGCTTTTGCAGTGTTGAAGTTTGCAGCAACTTTTTCTTTCAATTCATCGTTAGCTTTACCTGAACGTTCTTCTTCAAGAATTTGTTCATCATATACTTTAAGGAATGGGTAGTAAATGACTACGTCAACCACGATTAGAAGAGCAGCAAGAGCGAATGATAAGAACTGGAAGTTTGTACCAAGGACAATCCCCAAAGGTCCAGGAGTAACCCATGGAAGGTTGGCAGTAAATGAGTTCATGCCAAGTGTTTCGATAAAGAACTTAAAGATCCATACGTTTGCAATTGGAGCAAAGATAAATGGAATGAAGAAGATTGGGTTCAAAACAAGCGGTGCACCAAACAAGATTGGTTCATTTACACCAAAGAAAGTTGGAACTACTGAAGCACGTCCGATTGCACGGTTACGTTTTGATTTTGTTAACCACATGAACATGAATGGAACAACCAATGTCGCACCAGTACCACCCATGGTAACGATAAACATTTGTGTACCAGAAGTAAGAATCTTGTCAGCATGCATTCCTTGTTGGAGAAGGTTCAAGTTGACTTCGGCATTGGCATAGGTAATAGCTGCGATTGCTGGTTCAACGATAGATGGACCGTGAATACCAACAAACCAGAAGAAGGCAAAGGCACCAAAGATAATGGTGATCCCTAGATAACCATCAGCAGCAGAGAATAATGGAGCAAAGAATTTACCGATTGATTCAGCTACGCTTGCACCAACAAAATGACGAGCTAATAAATCAAGAGCATAAAGAGAAACAACAGATAGAGTGAATGGAATCACATCTTTAAAGACTTGTGAGATATTTGGTGGAACTTCGTCAGGCATACGAATAGTGACGTTGTTCTTAACACAAACCTTATAAATTGCTACAGTCACAAAGGCTGCTAGGAAGGCTGAAAGCAAACCTTTTGTTCCTAGGAATCCTGTTGCAAAGCCACCTTCAATTGGATCAGCTGCCAACATCAATAATCCAACAATAGCAGCTAATAGAGTTGACATATAGTTGATTTGGTTGGTTTTTTCCATGCTACGGTTAACAGAGTCTGTTAATGATTTAGCAGTCGTACCAGCTAGCAAAAGTGCGAGAATACCCATAGAATAGCTATAAGGTTTCATCAGAAAGGCTACAACTTCATCAGACCATTTAAAGCCCCATGAGTTTGGTACAAAGGCAATCAGGATAAAAATACTTGAGAAGAGAATAACAGGCATACCTGCAATGAAACCATCACGAATAGCACGAAGATAGATATTACGAGATAATTTCTCAAAGAAAGGCTTTCCTTTCTCGATAAATGCAATTAGTTTGTTCATTATTTAACTCCTCTCTTATAAAGTTCGATTAAGTGGTGCATCAAATCTTTTAACAAGACAGTTGTCATCAAGTGGTCTTGGCCATGCATCATGGTCACACTATACGCTAAGTCCTCACCAGAAGCTTCCTTAGTCAATAGACTTGTTTGCGCGTGGTGAGCCTCTGCAATGCAAGAACCAGCTTCCTCAACTAAGCTGTCTGCTTTCGCAAAATCACCAGCTTCAGCAGCCTTCAAGGCTTCCAATAGTTTTGAACGAGCATCGCCAGCATAGGCTACGATTTCAAAACCTAACAATGTTACTTCTTCTCTATTCATGATAGAATTCTCCTTAGGTATTTTTAATTAAATTTTTATGACAATAAACGTTGGATGTGTAGAACTAGATAAACTCGTTCACTTTTATACAAATCAAGACCCGTATGTTGCGTAATCACATCATAGATCTTGGAACCAATCTCGAACGCTTTTGGATAGGATTGTTTGATATGATCTTCCATATCCAGAAGTGATTGGTTATCATCTCTAGATCTGTCTAAATAATCCAAGAAATAATTCAAATGTATCATAAAACGATCATAGAAATGATTATTCTCTTTGGTTCGTTGAATTGCATAGTCCGTTAAAACTTCTTCAACATTCCTGAGAATTTCTTTCCTCTTATCAATCGACTCCACAAGTTCCACTTCATTTTCACCTTCGGCATTAATGAAATGATAAGCAATCCGAATAATTTCGTCCTCAGGAAAATGATCTGCTAGCTTCTGACGGTAAATTTCAAATGCTTCATTTGCGATTTGAAAGGCGACAGGATACTTAGTGGAAATATCTGGCAGATTACTATCCTTGTACCTTCCTTGTGCTAGAGCTTGGTAAGAACAGTAAATATGATCTGTCAAGGTTACATAGAGATACTCTTGAATCGGATAATGATATTTCTTTGATAGCTTATCAATGATTTCATAAGTCACTGTGATAAAATCAAGCGGAACATCTTTGAGGAGAGCCATAAAGTTTTCTCTTGACTCTTCGGTCTTCATCCGAAAGATTTTCTCAACCTGATGTTCAGCAATCAAATCCCCTTTCTTCTTTCCAAATGCAATCCCCTTACCAATCACAATCACTTCTTCTCCTTTATCATTTCTGACAAGCGAGACATTGTGATTCATTGGATTTAGAATTCGATACATGTCAACCTCCTTTTATATCTTAAAGCTATATTAGTACAAAAAATGACCACAAATGAACTAGAAAATCAGCTGATTTCTAATTCACCTGTGATCATGCCTAATATTACTTAGTAACACTCACCTTGTATTAACTTGTGATTTAAGTATAGCACAAGTAAGTTATTTTGTAAACCCTTACATGAAACTTTTTTTACTTTATTTGAGCATATTTTATCAAAAAAATAAAACAGTAAACAAAATTAGAAAACAAGTGTTTATAGCGCAGAAAATTTCATCTCAGTTCAAAAACAAGTGTACTAATAACTCTATATTTTTTTGAAAGCTCCAAACCAAAATCCATTATTCCTAATAAACAACTCATCACCAAAAGCTCTAGTATGTTTTGAACCGATTTCTAATTTTACAAGACGCATAGGAGCCAATAATTCAATTAACTCACTTTCTGTATAAACTCTTTCTAACATTGAATCTAGTTTTCTACGTATATAACCTTTTTCTAGTAAAGAATTATCAGGAATTGCATCTCGGAAAATTCCATCTTTCCGTGGACAATAAAAATAATACATTCCTCCTGTTTTCAACATCCTTTTCACCTCTGAAAAATAGTTCTGTCTATCTTTTTCATCCACTATAAATGTAATCGCAGACATTATATCAAATATAGAATCGAAATGGTTGTCAGGAAAATCTAAACCTTTACCTACATCTGTCTGTGTTATATGACAATTTAATTGTGGAAATGACTTAGTCAATAATCGTTTTGCACTATCAGCGGCCTCTTTTGTTAAATCTACACCACAATAAGTATCCGCATAATGATTTTCAATTAAATAGTAAAGATTCCTTCCAAAACCACAACCAACTTCTAATACCCTGCACTCATCGTTTTGAGTAACGATTTGATTTCTCAAAGAAAAAATCTTTTGAACTGCATCATTAGGAACTAAGCGTGTCTCTGTTTTTGATGATTGGGCGTGTAATTCTTCCCATTTCTTGTGATTATCTTCATTTAAAACAAATGTATCCATTGAACTCTCCATATCTCATTATCGTTTCTACATGATGAAATCCAGCACTCTTTAACATTTCTTTATTTTCAGCATGAGTGTGGTTAATCATAACTCCCTCCAAGCTCAATTGCTTAGATAGAATTTCTTCTGGACTAAATCCATGTTCTTGCTTGAATTTAATATAATTGGAAACTATCAACTTATTTACCTTCGGATCTGTCATGATTTCTTTCTCAAATAGAATAAACGCTCCACCTTCAACTAACGATTCATGTATTTTTGATAAAATCTTTATTCTCTTGTCTGGGAGAATAAACTGAAGGAAATAATAGCTAATAATTAAATCGCTGGGTTCTAACCTGGCTTCCTCCACGGAGCTTGTTATAAATTCAAGCTCAGGAAATTTTGATTGTGCCACCTGATTCATTTCTGGAATCTCTTCTATCCCGATAAAACGAACTTCTTTTTTAGACTTGTGACGCTGGTATAATTTACCAATCAAATTACCCGTTGCAGAGCCTAGCTCATAACATAAGGAATGGTCACGAATAAAAAAATCGCTTAGATGACAAACAAGGTCATGTCCTTCATCATATAAAGGAATGGATTGTCTAACATGCTCATCAAAATGTTGAGCTACACCATTACCAAAACTCCATTGTGTTCCATTTTGAATAACAATATCATTTCCAACTTCCATAAACTACTCCTCTTCTCCCTTGACTTTCCAGTTTACTAATACCAATGCTAACACAACCATCGAACCACCAAGAACCAAATTCAATGTAAACGGCTCATGTAAGCCCATAATAGAAAAGATAGTTGAAAATACTGGAACTAAAAACAAGAAACTGCTAGCTACTGTTGCTCCCCTTTGTCCTAGACTATAAAACCACAGTCCAAACGAACCAACAGACGCAGGAATAATTAACCATATAAACCAAACCCAGCCCCAAAATCCTAAATTTAGAAAGTTATAACTTTCATGCACAGGTATTGAGAATATGTAAAGGAATACCCCACCTAATAACAATTGCCAAGCTGTAAATATCCATGGACCGTTATCAAAAGGAATTTTCTTGGTGACAACTGTATTGACCGACCAACAAAATGAACCAAGTAAAGCAAACAAAGCACCTAAACTAAACGCAGATACATCTAGTCCTATACAAGTAACAACTCCAGCCACACCTAATATTAATGCACTTATCTTCTGAATAGTCAATATATCTTTTAACAAAAAATGTGCTAAGAAAGCTAACCAAAGAGGATTCGTAAATAAGATAATGGAAGACATCGATGATGATACATCATGAGCTAGGGCAAGATTAAGAAATCCCATGGTTCCAGCTGTCTGTAAAATCCCGATAGTCACAACCAATATAAACCCCTTTATCTTACTACCTTGACTTTTAGGGATGATAGTCCCTCCCTTGCCAAATAAAAACGATAATACTAACATCACTAACCCAGCAATAATAAATCGAACACCCCCAAGTAATAATGGAGGAGTCTTTTCAACTACTATGAGATATTTCCCAGTTGGAAAAGACGACCCCATAAAAAGTGTGGTAAGTAATATAGAAATCAAAAAAATAAAATTTGAACCTCGTTTCATTTATTTCCCCTTCTTTTAAAAGATATTGATGATATTTTTTGTCTTTTATTCTACTCTTTTAAAAATGAATGTCAAGAGATTTATCAAAAAATTCCAAGATTATTTTTTTAAACTCCTATGTATTGAGAAAAAAACAAAAAAAGGCTATACTGGTAATTGTGGATAATGATTATCTTTTTATATGGAGGTACAAACATGCGATTGTCATCAGGTTGGGAACAGTCAGTCTATGTCTTACTCATGTTAGATCAGCTCCCTGAAGGAAAATATATCAATACAATTTCCTTGAGTGAACGGCTAGAAGTTTCAGATTCTTATTTGAAAAAAATTATAAAACTATTAGACAACGAAGGGTTGGTTAAATCCGTTAGAGGGAAAAATGGAGGCGTTGCTCTTTCTAAACCCCTCAGCCAAATCACCTTTTACGATGTATTTGTAGCTATAGAAGGAAAAAATCGAATCTTTGAAAGTCAAAATCTTCTAAAAAAATTCTTAGGCAACGAGGAAAGTAAAAAGGCTAAAAGATGCGTTGTAACCAACTCTCTTGATATTATTGAAAACACTTTAGTTGCAACCCTGACTTCTATTACACTCAGCCAGGTAGCCCATCAATCTGAGATTAACTATGATTTAACCGATATCAGAAATTGGGTCAATAAATGCCAAAACTAGCTGGAGAAAAAATTTTTCAGCTAGTTTTTATGAATCCTTGACAAATAATTTTACAAGGACTATACTATATTTGAAGATATAATATATCTTCTATATCGTCAACAATGATCTTTCATTGCATGCTTTTGGATAGCTAAAGAAAGAAGGTTCTTATGAAAGTTATTTTAGCTACTGACCAAGATGGTTTCCAACTGAAAGAAACCGTCAAACACTATCTGCTTCATTCTGGTTATGAAGTAATTGATCTCAACTCTACACAAGGTTCTGAGGATTTCGTTGATTCTACTGTCAATGCTATTACAGAGTTTAGAAAATATAAGCAAGCTCGCGCTATTCTTTTTGACAAGTTTGGACATTCTTTTATGCCTGCTAATAAGTTTAAAGGTATTATCTGCGCCGCTGTTTCCGATGAACACTCTGCCATGATGACTATTCGACACAATTCTACTCCAATCATTACAATTGGTTCTGGAATTACAGGTGATATTTTAGCAGTTGAAATAGTCAAAACCTTTCTTGAGCACAACTATGATGCTGGCCGTCACCAAGTTCGCATTGATATGCTGAACAAGCTCTGCTAGGAGGTATTCCCATGAAAATAGCTCTCGGTTGTGATCACATTGTAACAGATGTGAAGATGAAGATTTCAAAACACCTAAAAGAACAAGGTCATGAAATCATTGATGTTGGTACTTATGATTTCGTCCGTACCCACTATCCTATTTATGGTCGCTTAATTGCAGAGGAAGTCGTCAATGGACGGGCTGACTTTGGAGTTGCCCTGTGCGGTACAGGTGTTGGAATTGCTGTATCTGCTGATAAAGTTCCTGGAACTCGAGTTGTACTTGTCGGAGATGTTGCGACTGCTCGTTCCGCTCGTGAAAATCTCAATGCTAATATTGTTGCTTTCGGTGGTGCTATCCTAGGTATCAATTTCATTAACAACATTGTAGATGAATTTATCAATACCAAATACAAACCAAGTCCTGAAAAAGAGGAATTGATTGCGAAAATTGATAAACTATCTGAAGTGAGCCCAGATGTAGCTGCCAATGATCATATCTTCGATGAAGAGAATGCCAAGTGGGATCGTGGAGAATATCACGATTAACTTGCATTCCCTCTGATATATTTTATCTAATACTCAATGAAAATCAAAGAGCAAACTAGGAAGCTAGCCGCGGGCTGCTCAAAGCACTGCTTTGAGGTTGTAGATAAAACTGATGAAGTCAACTCAAAATACTGTTTTGAGGTTGTGGATAGAACTGACGAAGTCAGTTACATATATATACGGTAAGGCGACGCTGACGTGCTTTGAAGAGATTTTCGAAGAGTATAACCTTGAGGATAACTAACTCAAGGTTATTTTTACGTCATCAAAAAAGTCTAGAGATATTTCTATCCCTAGACTGAAGTTATTTTCACAATTTGAGTACTACACGCGTTCTTTCCATGAAGTCGCTGTTGTTTGAAGAACTTTATTGAGCTCATCAATGTTTTCAAATCCAGTTGTGCGAAGCCATTCACGTGCTGCTTCTTCACCATTTTTGATGTAAGCTTCAACTGATCCAGCCCATGTAGCACGGCCACAAAGAACTCCATTGAAGTTTGCACCTGATTCATGGGCAAATACAAGAGTATCTTGGAAGAGTTTAGCTGATACACCAGCACTCAAGTAGATGTATGGCAAGTTAGTTGCTTCATCTTGTGCTTTGAAGAAGGCTGCTGCTTCTTCACGTGTATAAACTACTTCACCTTCAGCGAAGCCTTCAACATATTTAATGTTAACAGGAACTTCTACTTTCAAGACATCAATGTTAAAGCGTGGGTCTGAGAAGACTTTCATAGCACCAATAACTTTGTGTGGTTTTACTTTCGCGTATTCTACAGAACCTGCATCAGCAATTTTTTCATCGTAAGCAAGGATTTCAAGGAAGAATGGGATATCTTCAGCCACACACTCAGAACCGATGCGTTCGATATAAGCTTGTTTTTCTTGGTTAAGTTCGTCTGAGCTATCTACATCATAGTAAAGCAAGAATTTAACCGCATCTGCACCTTCTTCTTTAATACGTTTTGCAGACCAAACATCCAAGCAGTCTGGTAAGCGTTTTGTGCTTGTTGTGTCATAACCTGTTTTTTCATAAGCAAGGAGAAGACCAGCTTTTTCATCAAGAGCTTTAGTTGCTGGAAGTCCATACTCAGGGTCAAGAAGCATTGATGAAGCGTATTTAGTCAATTCATCTGCTACCAAGACTTTCAGTTCTTCCATTTGAGCCACAGTTGGTTCTTCTGTTTGGTGTTGAGCCATGAGGCGTTTCAAAGCACCACGTTGGTCAAAAGCAAGAGCTGAGATGATACCATTTTCATCAGAAAGTTTTTCTAAGCGTGCACGTTTTTGTTCTGTTAAAGCCATTTTATACCTCTTTTACTATTAATTGATCATATAGAGCTTGATAGTTGGCCATGTTGACATGACCAGTCATTTTTTCTTGAGCATTGAGCATACCAAGGACATTTGCCTTGATGAGTAATTCTGAATCCGATTCTTTATGAAGTAGCCCTGAAGAAATCCCTGCCACAGTAGAATCTCCAGATCCGACAGGGTTGACTACCTGAATTCTAGGAATATCTACCTTGTAGAAAATATCACCATGTTTGGCAAAGGCACCGTTGGCACCAAGTGAAACGATAATCCATTCAATACCTGCAAATAAAGGTTCTTGAAGAACTTCTTTTAATTCATCCAAATCCTCAGAAACTTCTCTTCCTAGAAGTTGAGACAATTCCTCATTATTTGGTTTGATGACTGTTGGTTTATGTGGTGATTCAAGAACCGCCTGAAGTGCTGCACCAGAACAGTCCAAGACAACATGCTTGCCAGCTTGATTAGCAAGTTCTACCAAGCTCGCATAGTAATCAACTGGAAGACCAGCTGGCAGACTGCCTGAGATAGCTACTACTTCAACTGACTCTAGGAGATTTTTGAAATGTTCCAAAAAGTCTTGACCTTCCTGTTCCAATACTTCAGGACCTTTTTCAAGGACTTCTGTTTGGTTGTCTCCGTGGAGAATAGCGATACAGTTCCGAGTTTCTCCCTGAATTGAGAAGAAATCTTTCTTTACTTGATCATCGATATTTTCAACCAAAAACTCACCAAGTTTGCCACCCACTAAACCAGTAGCAAGAACAGAATCCCCAAATTCTGAAAGTACTCGGGTAACATTGAGTCCCTTACCACCAGCTGTTTTGGTTACATCCACCACACGATTGACAGTATCAATCTTCAACTCATCCAAAGGATAGGAAATATCAATGGATGGGTTCATTGTGACTGTTAAAATCATAGGTCACCTCTTAGTCGTGGTATTCTCCGCGATCCCATTTTTCAAGGAATTCAGTGAAGAAGTTTGCGTCTGTTTGTTGAGCATTGTGACTTTCAAGGTGTTCAATTTTCGCAATCAATTTTTTGTTTTCTTCAGATGGTTTGTATTCAGCATGGATGAAAGCCTCGATGATGTCACACATGAGCAATTCACCAGTAATCTTACCACCAAAACCGATAACGTTAGCGTTCAATTGCTCTTTAGCATAAAGAGCTGTTGTCATATCACGAACCAAGGCAGAACGGACACCTGGAACTTTGTTTACAGCATTGTTGATACCAACACCAGTACCACAAATACATACCCCAAGATCAGCTTGACCACTAGTTACAGCTTCCCCTACTTTTTTACCAAAGATTGGGTAGTGAGTACGTGTATGGTCATATGTACCAAAGTCAATGACTTCATATCCTTTTGATTTCAAAAATTCTGAAACCGCCATTTTTTCATCTGTTACGATGTGGTCACATCCAATTGCAATTCTCATTAGTTATTCCCTCCGATTAATTATATAAATCTAATATCATTTATCCTTACTCAAGAAAAATCAAGATTAGCTTATACTCAATCAAAATCAAAG
>NZ_AICU01000033.1:0-16003 GCF_000257865.1 Streptococcus mitis SK575
CTTTGATTTTCATTGAGTATAAGTACCAAGAAGCTATCCTGAATGGGATGGCTTTTTTCTTTTCCTAACCAAGAATTGCTTTTCTACCATATAAAAAATGCTTTGATTCACAATGGAATCAAAGCATTTTAAAGAGCTCCCCATACATAATCGCAGAAGCCGCAGTACCTCTGTACTTAGCTTCTTCTCTTTTGATAAAGCGAGCCAAGTTGAGCAACTCAGGTGCCGGATGTTTGGGATTTAGGAGCAATTCACGATTGACCAGGCCTGAGAGACGAACTGCCAGCAATTGCTCATTTGTAGTAGGCAGTTTTTTTGCAGTCTCTAGGAGAGCAGCAACTAAATCTTCACTCAAATCTTGTCGAGCATGATTGTAAAGATCTTTTATAAGGCTTTCTAGGTTTGGTTCTACCATCCCTACCACCTCCCTTATGGTTTAATAATGTTTAATCAAATCAACCGTTGAACGATCCAATTTCTTCACCAAGGCTTGCAAGAAAGCTTGCGCTTCTAAAAAGTCATCCATAGCGTAGAGGGTTTGGTGAGAATGGATATAACGAGCGCAGACACCGATTGTTGTAGATGGGACACCACCATTTTTCAGATGAGCTGCGCCAGCATCCGTTCCGCCTTTACCACAGTAGTATTGGTACTTGATACCAGCTTCCTCAGCTGTTGTCAAAAGGAAATCCTTCATACCTGGGAGAAGCAAGTGACCTGGGTCATAGAAACGAATCAAGGTTCCATCTCCAATCTTGCCTTGACCACCGTAGACATCACCTGCTGGTGAACAGTCAACTGCGAGGAAGACTTCTGGGTCAAACTTAGTTGTAGATGTATGAGCACCGCGGAGACCAACTTCTTCTTGGACGTTAGAGCCAAGATAGAGTTCATTTCCGAGTTTTTGACCTGAAAGGGCTTCTGCTAGCTCACTTACCATAAGAACACCGTAGCGGTTATCCCAAGCTTTTGAGATGATATTTTTTTCATTGGCTGTTAAGATAGCGGAACTATCTGGTACAATGGTGTCACCAGGACGGATGCCAAAGCTTTCTGCCTCAGCCTTGTCCGCAAAACCGCCATCAAAGACGATATCTGCAATGGCTGGCATGGTTGGTCCACCCTTTCCACGAGTCAAATGTGGAGGAACAGAGCCTGAAATCACTGGAATTTCACGACCATCACGAGTCAGGAGTTTGAAACGTTGGCTGCTGACTACCATAGGATTCCAACCACCAATTTCAACCACACGGAAGGTACCATCTGGCTTAATCTCGCTGACCATAAAACCAACTTCATCCATGTGAGAAGCGACCAAGACGCGTGGCGCATCCGCAGCTTCTGAATGTTTAATTCCGAAAATACCACCCAAGCCATCTGTCACCACTTCATCCACGTGCGGTGTCAACTTTTCACGAAGATAAGCACGGACAGGTGCTTCATGAGCTGAGATCGCAGCAAGTTCTGTTACTTCTTTGATTTTTGAAAATAATGTTGTCATTTCAGTTCCTTCTTTCTTTCATCCATTTTACCACTTTTTATAGGAGAAGGATAGCGGGAAGGTGGATTTCTAAGTTAGTATCTTAGTCTTACTGTATCTTATAAAAAGCTTGTATTTTCTTGCATGTGAGGTGAAATCTAAGAACTATTCCAAGACCAATCAAACTATTAATTTCCAAACAAAAAAACAATTCAATGATATATTTGTTCAGTTTTTCATGAAATTTGCAGAAAATAGTTGACTTTGCCTTCTTATTTCTTTAAAATAGTACAAAACTAGGAAAAGGAAAAAATCATGACCAAAACAATTCTTGTTACAGGTGGAGCTGGCTACATTGGCTCCCATACCGTTAAAGCTCTTTTAAATGCTGGCTATCAGGTACATGTTCTAGATAATCTATCTACAGGAAATCGAGCGGCTGTGGATAGTCGTACTAGCTTTAAGCAACTAGATGTTTATGATTCTAGTGCCCTAAAAGCTTACTTAGAAGAAAATCAGATTGATGCTGTTCTTCATTGTGCAGGTGAGATAGTTGTGAGCGAAAGTATTGAAAATCCAAGTAAATACTTCACTGCCAATGTTGCTGGTATGAACCAAGTTCTCAAAGTCTTATCTGAAGTTGGTATTCAAAAAATCATGTTCTCTTCGACTGCTTCCCTCTATGGTAATAACTGTATTGACAAGCCTGCAACTGAAGATACCCTGCTCGACCCTGTCAACCCTTATGCAGAAACAAAACTGATGGGTGAACGAATGATTTACTGGATGGCTAATCGCTACGATTGGAAATATGTTATTTTCCGTTACTTTAATGTTGCTGGGGCTGAAATGAATGCTTCAAATGGTCTGCGTGTAAAAAATCCGACTCACATCATTCCAAATATCAACAAGACCGCATTGGGACAAAATGATAGACTGAAAATATTTGGAGATGACTACGATACACGTGATGGTTCATGTATTCGAGATTACATTCATGTCTTGGACCTTGCACAGGCTCATGTTAAAGGAATGAACTACCTATTTCAAGAAGACAGTTCTTCTCAAATCTTTAACTTAGGAACTGAAAAAGGCTATACCGTCAAAGAAATCTTTAAAACTGCTGAAGAATTACTGAATCAAAAAATACCCCACGAAATTGTTGCTCGCCGTGCTGGTGACCCAGCCAGCGTCCTAGCAGACGCATCAAAAGCAAAAAAATATCTTGATTGGAAGGCTAGCTACTCCCTCGAAGATATTATTTTATCAGATTATCGTTGGCGTGTTAAAGAAGGCAAAAACATTTTAGAATAGGAAAACAGAGGAGAAAGTCCTGGTACTCTCTCCTTGTTTTATTCATTAAATTGTCAGAAAATTTATTGACAGATTAAATAAATCGTGTTACAGTAATATCCGCAGGTATCTTTCGATACCAAATCTATTTGAAAGGATGGGGTATGAAACTTTCTTATTATTTAATTGGCTTACTTCTACTCCTAGTCTTTCTCTCTATTAGCATTGGGACCAGTGATTTTTCATGGGGAAAGCTCTTTGCTTTCGACCAGCAGACCTGGCTTCTCTTTCAAGAGTCCCGTCTCCCAAGAACTATCAGCATTCTCCTGACTGCCTCTAGTATGAGCATGGCAGGACTGCTCATGCAGACTATCACTCAAAATCAGTTTGCTGCTCCGAGTACAGTTGGAACGACTGAAGCCGCCAAACTGGGAATGGTATTGAGCCTCTTTGTCTTTCCGTCGGCTAGTCTGACCCAAAAGATGCTCTTCGCTTTTGTTTCATCCATCGTATTCACCCTCTTCTTCCTAGCCTTTATGACCATTTTTACTGTAAAGGAAAGGTGGATGTTGCCTCTGATTGGGATCATCTATAGCGGAATTATCGGTTCTGTGACAGAAGTTATCGCCTATCGTTTCAATCTGGTTCAGAGTATGACTGCCTGGACCCAGGGCTCCTTCTCCATGATTCAGACCCATCAGTATGAATGGCTTTTCTTATGCCTCATTATTCTGATAGCCGTTTGGAAATTATCCCAAACTTTTACCATCATGAATCTGGGCAAGGAAACCAGTGAGAGTCTGGGGATTTCCTACTCCCTACTTGAAAAATTGGCCCTCTTTCTGGTGGCGCTAACGACTAGTGTCACCATGATTACCGTGGGTGGCTTGCCATTTCTCGGAGTCATCGTTCCCAATCTTGTCCGCAAGCGCTATGGAGATAATCTAAGTCAGACCAAACTCATGGTCGCACTGGTCGGTGCTAATCTAGTTCTGGCCTGCGATATCCTATCCCGAGTTCTGATTCGGCCCTATGAGCTGTCTGTCAGTCTTCTACTAGGAATCATTGGTAGCCTCGTCTTTATCCTACTTCTATGGAGAGGGGGACGAAAAGATGCAGTTTAAAAGCAAACATACCAAGCTCTTCTGGCTTCTTATTATTCTTGCCGTCGGAGCTTGTCTTCTCTACTTTTGGCCCATCACTCACTTGTCAGCCTTTGCTTGGAAGCTACGTTCCCAAAAGATCATCGTTTATCTCTTGGTAGCTATCGCGACAGGGATTTCGACCATTAGTTTTCAAACCCTGACGGAAAATCGTTTCCTGACGCCTAGTATTTTAGGAATCGAATCCTTCTACGTCCTACTACAAACTCTGCTACTGGTTTTTGAAAGCAAGTTTCTGCAACTTGACAAGTCTCCTATCTTAGAATTCCTAGTTTTACTTCTTGTCCAATCCCTCTTCTTTCTTGCCTTACAAGGCTACTTGAAGACACTGATGAAACAAGACCTGGTCTTCATCCTGCTAATCTGTCTAGCCCTTGGAAGTCTCTTTCGAAATATCAGTACCTTCCTTCAGGTCCTAATGGATCCAAACGAATACGATAAACTGCAAAACAGTCTCTTTGCTTCCTTTCAGCATCTCAATACTTCCATCCTAGCCATCGGCTCTCTGATTATCCTTGCTTTGACAATCTTTTTCTTTCGGAAAGCAGTCATTCTGGATGTCTTGCACCTACAAAGAGAAACGGCTCAGATATTGGGACTCGATGTTGAAAAAGAACAGAGAGAACTCCTCTGGGGCATCGTGCTTTTGACCTCAACGGCCACTGCCTTGGTAGGGCCTATGGCCTTCTTCGGCTTTATGCTGGCCAATCTCACTTACCTAATCGTCAAAGACTATCGACACAAGTTGCTCTTTATCGTGGCCATTCTGGTTGGATTTATTAGCTTGACCTTGGGGCAGGCCCTGATTGAACGAGTATTTGCACTGGAAATTCGCATCAGCATGGTCATCGAGAGCGTAGGTGGTCTCTTATTCTTTATCTTACTTTATAGGAGGGCGCGTCGGTGAAACTGGAAAACATTGACAAATCCATTCAAAAACAGGATATTTTGCAAGGCATTTCGCTTGATGTCAGTCCTCAGAAACTGACAGCCTTTATTGGTCCAAATGGTGCTGGAAAATCGACTCTCCTCTCCATCATGAGCAGACTAACCAAGAAAGATCAGGGTATTCTCAGTATCAAAGGTCGTGAAATAGAGAGCTGGAATTCGCAAGAACTAGCTCAAGAACTCACCATCCTAAAGCAGAAAATCAATTACCAAGCCAAATTGACGGTGGAAGAACTGGTCAGTTTTGGACGTTTTCCCTACAGCCGAGGTCGACTGAGACCAGAAGACTGGGAAAAAATTCAAGAAACTCTGGACTATTTAGAACTGACCAACTTAAAAAACCGCTACATCGATAGCCTGTCTGGAGGACAACTCCAGCGGGTCTTTATCGCTATGGTACTGGCCCAGGATACGGACTTTATCTTACTAGACGAACCACTCAACAATCTCGACATCAAACAAAGCGTTAGCATGATGCAGATTCTTCGACGACTGGTGGAGGAACTTGGCAAGACCATTATCATCGTCCTCCACGATATCAACATGGCTAGTCAGTATGCAGATGAAATTGTCGCCTTCAAGGACGGCCAAGTCTTTAGCAAGGGAACAACCAATCAAATCATGCAGGCTGACCTGCTCAGTCAACTTTATGAGATTCCCATCACGCTAGCTGATATCAATGGCAAAAAGATTTGTATCTATAGCTAGTAACATAGAAGCTCAAGTTAGAGAACCTTCAGTCTCTTAGTCAATAAAACCTAGAGACTCCCTAAATCGTTATCACATTTTAAAAAGGAGAAATCATGAAATCATCCCTTAAACTTTATTTCACTGCCCTAGTGGCTAGCTTCTTGCTCCTACTTGGTGCATGTAGTACAACCTCAAACTCAAGTACCAGCCAGTCGGAGACAAGTAGCTCTGCTCCAACAGAGGTAACCATTAAAAGTTCACTAGGTGTAGTCACACTTTCAAAAGTCCCTGAAAAGATTGTGACCTTTGACCTCGGTGCTGCGGATACTATTCGCGCTTTAGGTTTTGAAAAGAATATCGTCGGAATGCCTACAAAAACTGTTCCGACTTATCTTAAAGACCTAGCTGGAAAAGTTAAAAATGTTGGTTCTATGGTTGAGCCAGACCTAGAAGCCCTTGCTGCTCTTGAACCAGACCTAATTATCGCTTCACCACGTACCCAAAAATTCGTAGATAAGTTCAACGAAATCGCTCCGACTGTTCTCTTCCAAGCAGGCAAAGATGACTACTGGACTTCAACTAAGGCCAACATTGAGTCCTTAGCAAGCGCCTTTGGTGAAACTGGTACACAGAAAGCCAAGGAAGAATTGGCCAAGCTAGACAAGAGCATCCAAGAAGTCGCTACTAAAAACGAAAGTTCTGACAAAAAAGCCCTTGCTATCCTCCTCAACGAAGGAAAAATGGCTGCCTTTGGTGCCCAATCTCGTTTCTCTTTCTTGTACCAAACCTTGAAATTCAAGCCAACTGATACAAAATTTGAAGATTCTCGCCATGGACAAGAAGTCAGCTTTGAAAGTGTCAAAGAAATCAATCCTGACATCCTCTTTGTCATCAACCGTACCCTTGCCATCGGTGGGGACAACTCTAGCAACGACGGTGTCCTAGAAAATGCCCTCATCGCTGAAACTCCTGCTGCTAAAAATAGCAAGATTATCCAACTAACACCAGACCTCTGGTATCTAAGTGGAGGCGGTCTTGAATCAACTAAACTCATGATTGAAGACGCACAAAAAGCTTTAAAATAAGCTGCTTCAAACTCAATCACATCTTTACATGATAAAACGCATCCTATCAAGCTTTCTAAGACCTGATAGGATGCGTTTTTATCATTTCACTAAAATATTTTTACCTAGCCTCATTTTTCTTCTTGATTCCGTTTAAGGGAAAAATGGTCTGGGACGGGGTCCTTACCTGTTTTCGACCAGGGATGGCAACGTAAAATCCGAGCCAAGCCCATCAAAACACCCTTGAAGCCATGTTTTTCAATAGCCTGAATCATATAGTTGGAACAAGTCGGCTCAAAGCGACAAGAGGGTGGAAAGGCTGGTGAGATAAACCGTTGGTAAAAGCGTACTGGCGCTATTAAGATTCGTTTCATTATTTCTTGGTTACAGCCATGGTGTGTAGTTGGCTGATTTCTTTTTTATTAAGACGACGGGATTCTCCGGGACGGAGTCCTGTCAAGTCTAGATGTCCAAAACGGGTCCGTGACAACTTGTCCACTTGGAGACCGACAGCTTCAAACATCTTTTTAACCTGGTGGTTACGCCCTTCATGGATGGTCAACTGCACCACAGAGCGGTTTTTAACTGGGTCCACTTTGAGAATCTCATAGACAGCTGGTTTGGTTTTCTTGCCATCAATCTCAAGTCCACGGGTCAAGGGACGAAGATTGTCCTTATTGGCCACACCTTTAACACGCGCGACATAAACCTTGTCAATCTCATTACGAGGGTGAATCATTTCATCCGTAAAATCCCCATCATTGGTCAAAATCAAGACTCCTGATGTATCCCAGTCCAAACGACCTACAGGGTAGATGCGCTCCTTCACGTTGGGCAAGAGATCGACAACCGTCTTGCGGCCCTTGTCATCTGTCACACTGGAAATGACACCACGTGGTTTATTGAGCAGATAGTAGACCTTCTCTTCGTTGTAGATGGGTTGGCCTTCTACTTCGACCTTGTCACCTGACTTGATGGTCGTTGCTAGTTCACGTACCACTTGGCCGTTAACCGTCACCAAGCCTTGCTTGATCAACTCTTCTGCTTTTCTCCTACTGGCCACACCTGCGTGGGCAATATACTTATTGATTCTCATCTTCTTCTATCCTTTCACCAAATAATTGGCTTTCTTGGGCTTGAATCTCAAGCTCATCAATCACTGGTAATTCTTCCAAATGGTTAATTCCCATGTAATCTAGGAAATAATCTGTAGTCACATAGAGGTTGGGGCGACCCAACACTTCTTTTTTCCCGTCTTCTCGTATCAAGTCAAAGGCCTGCAACTTCGCCAAGGCCCCACTCGAGTTGACCCCACGGATGGCATCAATTTCGATCCGTGTGATGGGCTGTTTGTAAGCAATGATGGACAAGGTCTCAAGTGCAGCCCGAGACAAGCTCTGGTTGATAGGCGCCTTGGAATATTCCTTCAAAATCTCTGCAAATTGAGGCTTGGTCACCAATCTATAAGCGCCCCCTGTCTCAATCAGGGCCAAACTGGAATCTGGGTCCCTTTCATACTTCTGGACTAATTTTTCTAAACTCTGTTGGATGCCTGTCGGTGGCAGAGAGAGGAGTTCAGCTAACTGGCGGACTCTAATCCCATCTTCACCCGCTACAAACAAGAGCGCTTCTATTTTTGCTAAAGTACTCATCTTTCCTCTCTATCAAGTCTAGCTTTGGGCCACTTGACCTTCTTCCTTCTTTTCCATGAGATAGATATCTCCGAAACTCTCCTCTTGCACGAGGATCAGCTCCTGGGTTTTGATTAGCTCTAGGGTTGCCAAAAAGAGGGTAATGACCTCTTGGACATTCTGGGCTTCCTTGAACAAATCCTGCAAGCGCAATTGATCTCGTCCAGTCAAGGACTCTTTCACGATAACCATCATGTCCTCAATCTTATACTCATCCCGCAGGATAGTCGTGTGATTCTGTGCAAACTCCTCTTTTTTCTTGGCTAGGATATTGGAAAAAGCCAAAAAGAGATCAATGGTTGTCTTGTCATGCACAAGCTCCGCATCTTCGTAAATCAACTCTGTTGGTGCTTTGGAATAGTACTGGGCCCGATCTTGGTGCTTGGCTTCCAAATGCTCACCCAAGAGCTTGAATTTGCGGTATTCTTCGATTTGGGAGAGAAGATCCTGCTCCAGGTCATCCTCCAAATCTGTCACTTCCGCTACCTTTGGCAAGAGCTTGCGGCTCTTGATCAGCATGAGCTGACTGGCCATGACCATGTACTCGCCCGCCACTTCCAGACGCATGGCCTGAAGGGTTGAGACATAGGCTAGATACTGTTCGATAACTTCCGTAATAGGCACATCGTAGATATCCATCTGGTACTTAGAAACCAGGTGCAAAAGCAAGTCCAAGGGCCCTTCAAAATCTTTTAATTTAATATCCATTATCTATATTTTTCTAAGGTCAGGACTGTTTTTAATCCTAATTTTTTTGCAATTTCGTACAAATCGACCTTCTTTTCTATCTGTCTTAGAATGAACTGTTCCCGCAAGGCTTGGGCTGATAAGGTTGGAAAACCTTTCTCCTTGACAAAAGCTTCTAACTGACGGAAGGCCCACTGACGAGAATAGGCTTTCCCTCCCCTTTCAAAGAGATAGGTCTTGCCCATCAAGGGTTCCAACTCCGAAAGCAAGGTCGTGGGAATGCTGACAATCCTCTGTTGAGAAGCCTTCTTGATTCGCAACACCTGAAAATCCAGATTGATGTCCGCAACCTTGAGAGCTAAAATCTCACTCGGCAAGAGCCCCATTTCTAGGATTAAGAGCGCTAGCAAGCGCCCCTCTAAAACGTCGCTTTCCTGCCAAAAAGAGTCTAGGTCTAGAATCTCTGGTTTTGAGGTCTTCTTTTCAGCTTGTTTGGCTAATTCCAAACGATAAAAGCTATCCACTTCTCCTTTTTGATAGAGAAAGTAGAGAAATTGGTTACAGGCCGAAATCTTTCGCTTCTGGGCGCTAATTTTTAGATTGGCTAGTTGGGCTTGGTAAATCTTGAGACTAGTCTCAGAAATCCGCTCGCCTACTATGTCTAAAAATTGCTCCAAATCATACTTATAGGACTGCTTGGAATTGGCAGATAAGCCCTGCTTTTCTTCTAAAAAGGCTGAAATCCTATCTCTCATTTGCATCGAATCTCATATTCCTTACTAAAGTCATGCAAGAGGGCATTGACTGCCTTGAGGATAGACTTGCGCGTGATAATTCCTTGGAAAATACCAGACGCATCCACAACCGGCAAGAAGGACTCATCTACTAACTTGTGCAAGACCTCCGTAATAGTAAAATCAGGAGAGACGACCGCTACATCCGTTCTCGTCATATGAACGATATCCGTATCTGCCATGATTTCTTGACTCAAGTCATGCTCCATCTGGTAAGCCATAATATCTCTGAGCCCAATCGTCCCAACAAAGTGTTTTTCATCTGTCACAACAGGAACACGGGTATAGGTCATCTGACTAAGCAAGAGGGTCGCATGATCCGCATTGTGGGTATCAATCAACACAGCTAGATTTTCAGCAGGGGTCAAAAAAGTTTCCTCCTGCCCCAACAAGAAAGTCTCAAACTCCTTGGCAATCATCGGCTAAACTCCTTAGACAAGCCTGGATACACCTCATGGGCTCGTGTCAAAAAGTCCACTTTGAAATAACTGTCATCAATCTCCACACGAGCATAGAGACATTCTCTGACGGTACCACGTGGTTGACTGATTGAACCTGGATTTAGAAAGAGGGTCTTGCCTTCCATCCAAGCGCTTGGCACATGCAAGTGACCATAAAGACAGATATCGGCCTCTTCTTCCTGAGCCCAGTAGTCCAACTTTTGAAAGTTGAAATTGATGTCAAACAAGTGACCATGGGTTTGGATAATCTTGGTCGAAACAAGCTCAGTCACCAAACGTTCTGGGTAGCCGGCGTAGAAGTCCATGTTCCCTTTAACAACGCGGATGCCTTCCCAAAGGGGAGAATCGGGACGCAGTTCAGAATCGCCGTTATGAAAAACGGCATCAACTTTGCCCACATAGCGATCACGGATTTCTTCCACAATCAAGCTATCGCCATGGGAATCGCTCATTACAATGATGGTTTGCTTTGCCATGATGGAAATACCTCCAAAAGTTTCTTAACGGCTAAGGCGCGGTGAGATTGGCTATTTTTTTCTTCAAGGGTTAATTCAGCTGAGGACTTGCCTGTCTCTCCTACAAGGAAGAGAGGATCGTAACCAAATCCATTTTCACCCTTAGGTTCAAAGTTAATGTAGCCTGGCCAGTCTGCTTCGACAACCAAACTTTCCTTGTTTGGGCTAGCTACGACTAGGGTTGTATGGAATTGAGCCGAGCGGTCCTTGAGTTCAAAAACCATAGCCAATTCGTGCAAGAGTTTAGCATTGTTTTCACGATCAGTTGCTCCCAAACCTGCGAAACGAGCTGACCAGACACCTGGCAAGCCACCAAGGACATCGACCTTGAGTCCAGAATCATCTGCCAGAACCATCTTGCCCGTTAATTGAGAAATGGTTTCTGCCTTGAGGCGGGCATTTTCTTCAAAGGTCATGCCTGTTTCTGCTACTTCAGGTAGGTCTGGATAATCATTAAGATTTTCTACATCGTAGCCTAGCTTGTCAAAGATAGCTCGGAATTCCTTGGTCTTGCCCTCGTTACGAGTCGCAATCAATAAGGTTTCTCTGACCTTGCTTGTCTCAAAGAAATCATGAACATTGACCCCTTCTTTAGGCAATTCTACATACAAGAGCTGCCCATTTTCAACCAAGAGCAGGGCTCCCTGACGTTGAATAACTTCCAAATTTCGTCCCATTTCTTGGTTAAGGATATCTACTACAAAAGACAATAAACGGTAGGGAGAACCATAGCGTAAAACAGTAACTGAAAGTGGAAAACCTCGTTCCTCGTCTCGAAAGATTTTGGCCAATCCAACTAGAGGAAAATCCAAGTCTTCATCAGTCAAAGTCCGGACACCACCAAAAATACTATATGAGCCGACATACCAGTCCTGGTCATCCTTGTATTCATAAATTTTATTTGTCATAATTCTACATGCTCCACATAAATCTCTTTTTCCAGCCATTCTTCACCAATTTGTGCAAAACTTTGGCTGCTGGCTGTTGTGTAAAAACGGTGATGGAGTGGTCCAGCATCGCGACCACGATTGATTTCAAAATAATTAAGTAAGACTGAGATATCCCGTACGCACTCTGCTCCACTATCGATGAGCTGAACCTTGGGCCCCATGACATTTTGAATAATAGGTCTGAGGAGTGGATAATGGGTACAGCCCAAAATCAGGCTATCCACCTTTCCAACCAAGGGACGCAGGGTTTCATAGACCACTTTCTTGGTTACACTGGTTGACAGGGCACCCGACTCCACCAAGGGAGCAAACTTGGGACAGGCCAAACTCTCCACCTGTAAGTCTGGATCCAGATCATGAATTTTCTGACGATAGATGTCAGATTGTACCGTCATGGGCGTTCCAATCACTCCGATTTTCCCACCTTGGCTGGACTTGATGGCTGCTGAAGCTCCTGGCAAAATCACACCTAGGACGGGAATATCTAGTTGAGCCTTGATTTCTTCCCAGACGACCGCAGTCGCAGTGTTACAAGCAATGACAATCATCTTGACATCCTTGGTCAAGAGAAAGTTGACCAACTGCCAAGTATATTCCCGAATTTGCTCAGCAGGACGGGGACCATAGGGCGCCCGTGCCGAATCTCCAATATAGACGATTTCTTCATGGGGAAGTTGGCGCATAAGCTCTCGCACAACGGTCAAGCCCCCGACACCCGAATCCAAAAAACCAATTGGTCGATTATCCATACAGTCTTCTTTCTAGTCTTTTTTCTGATTGATAGTTCATTATGATTATTGATCCTTATAAACCAAATGACAGCCTAAGCAACAACTATCTCTCTTAATCATAATCAAATATCAATAGAATGCAAGGAAAAAGTCTCATCCCTAAACCCTTAGCCAACATAGTGAGAAGTCTGGAACTTTCATCCCAGACTTTTCCTTATTTATTTTTTCTTTTTATTGTTAGCAAGGGCTGCTTTTTGTTGGCGGATGATTTGGTGGTAAACTTGTTGTACCTTAGCTTCGCTTGGTTTTTGACCATTTGCACTCAAAAGAGTACGAACTGCTTCAGCATTCAAACGTGGGTTGTCAGCGAATTCTTTTTCAATTTGCTTACGAACCAAGTACATTCCTCCAAGAGCTCCTCCTAGAAAAGCTAGCACAATCAATACAATTGCTAAAAGTAAATCCATCATTTTTCTCCTGTTTCTTTTTGAGTCTCTTTCATTATACCACAAACTAGCCACCCTGACTAGTTTGTTTTACGCTTTCATAGATGGAATAGACAGCAAAAAGAACCCTGCTTTTCTGCGAAAGAGGGCTCCTTGCTGAATTTATACTCAATGAAAATCAAAGAGCAAACTAGGAAGCTAGCCGTAGGCTGCTCAAAACACTGTTTTGAGGTTGCAGATAGAGCTGACACGGTTTGAAGAGATCTTCGAAGAGTATTAATTTCATATTTCTGCCTATCCATTTGTACTAATAAAAGACTGAGACACTAGATCTCAGCCTTTTTCTTTATCCCAAAACCAATTCATCACTAACTAGACTTTGGCCACTATTTTTCTGGAAGAGATGCATGAGGTCTTCAACTGTCAGATGCTTTTTCTCTTCTCCCTTGACATCCACCACTATCTTGCCTTGATAGAGCATAATGAGACGATTTCCGTACTCAATCGCATGGTTCATATCGTGGGTAATCATCAAGGTCGTCAACTGATGGTGTTCCACAATCTTTTGCGTCAAGTCCATCACCATTTGACTAGTTTTCGGGTCAAGTGCCGCAGTATGTTCATCCAAAAGCAAAAGTTTAGGTTTCACCAGAGCTGCCATGACTAGGGTCAAGGCCTGTCTTTGTCCTCCTGAGAGGTATTGAGTATCCACTTTCAAGCGGTTTTCAAGACCAATATTCAACTCCTTCAAGGCCTCTTGAAACTGAATTCTATCCTTCTCCTTCACGCCCCAACCAAGCCCTCTCTTCTGACCGCGTCTCAAGGCAATAGCCATATTCTCCTCAATTGTCAAACGAGAAGCTGTTCCCATCTTAGGATCTTGAAAAACACGGGCGATATCCTTGGCTCTCTTTCTTACACTCAGATTTTTAATGGATTTCCCTGCCAGTAGAAGGTCCCCTTCATCCACAGATAAATTGCCAGCCAAGATATTCATCAAAGTGGATTTTCCTGCTCCATTTCCACCAATCACAGAGATAAAATCTCCCTCTTCAACCTCTAAGTCTAATCCTTTGAGGACATGGTTCTCATTGACCGTCCCTGCTTCAAATGTTTTGTGAATATTTTCAAGTGTTAACAAACTTGCCATAACTTTCTCCTCCTATTCATTTCTCAATTTTAGACCACGAATCTTTAATCTCTTTTGCAATTCTGGTGCAAATAAAACTAAAGCGAGCAAGATTGCATTAAAGAGACGAACCAGGTTTTGATCTAGATTTGGAATTTCATAGATATTTAAAATAATCAAACGATAAACAATAGCACCAATTCCGATAGATAACAAGCGGCCTCCAATGGTCAAGTCGTGAATCAAGACTTCCGCAATAATGACTGCACTCAAACCAACAACGATAGTTCCTGTCCCAGAAGTCACATCTGAAAATCCATCATTTTGGGCAAACAAGGAACCACATAAGGCAATCAAGCCGTTTGAAATCATGTAACCAACAATCTTCATGGTGTCTACATTGACCCCATTGGCCTCACTCATCGGAATATTGTCCCCAGTCGAACGCAAGACCAAGCCAATCTCTGTTTTCATCAAAAGAGTCAAGACCAAACAAACAAGTAAGAGACAGGCCAAACTGAATGAGAAAACAGCTTCTTCAGTTGTCAGCCCTAAGCTCGCCAATTGTTTAAAGACGGTTGCAGAATCTCCCAAGGAAAGATTAGGTACGCTGCCCATGATTTTAATATTGATTGAATAAAGCCCTGTCAAGGTCACAATCCCTGTCAAGAGAGCTGGAATTTTCATCTTGGTGTGAAGCATTCCTGATACCAGACCTGCTACCATACCTGCCAGCAAAGCAAGTAAAGTCGCAATCCAAGGATTTGTCCCTGCCTGTATCTGAGATACGACGACAGCCGCCCCCAGTGGAAAGGCCCCTTCAGCAGTCATATCCGCAATATCCAAAATACGGAAAGTCAAGTAAACCCCAATGGCCATAATCGACCACAACAAACCTTCTGATAAACTAGATAATACAAAACTCATCTTAAACCTCCTATTTCTTGCCCTCTAATTTACTAATATCAATTCCTAGTGCATCTGCCATTTCTTTATTGGTATGCAATTCCAGTTTTTCAGGCAACTCAACTGCTATATTTTCTGGCTTCTCACCTTTTAAGACACGAACCAGCATTCTTGCTGTCTGTCTTCCCAATTCTTCATAATTAGTTCCGTAGTTATACAAGCCACCCACAGCAATCATTTCTGTTGAACCACCGAATACTGGAACCTTGTGTTTAATAGAAACCTGCTTAACTGTTTCCATGGTTGACGAAATGATATTATCCGTTGGGACAAAAACCATATCCACCTCTGCCATCAAACTCTCTGCTGCTGCCTTGACGTTGTTACTGTCCAAGATTGTTTTTTCAACAACGGTAAAGCCTTTTTCTTCCAGAAGGCGCTTAGCTTCATCCTTTTGGACAACTGAGTTTGGCTCGCTCTGAGTATAGAGGATTCCAATCGTTTTAGCCTTTGGTAGAACTTTCTTTATCAAATTGATTTGGGTTGAAATGGCATCTGATGACTGGTCACTTGTCCCAGTTACATTGCCCCCAGGATGCTCTCTTGACTCTACCAACTTGGCACTGACAGGGTCTGTTACCGCTGAAAAAATAACAGGTGTCGTTTGTGTTGTATTGGCCAAGCTCTGAGCAGAAGGCGTTGCGATAGCTAGAACGACATCACTAGATTCTGCTAGTTGCTGGGAAATCGTTTTTAGATTTCGTTGTTCTCCCTGTGCATTTTGCAAATCAATCTCTATATTTTTCCCTTCAATATAGCCTTGCTTGGCCAGTTCATCCACAAATCCTTCTCTAGTAGCATCTAAGGACTGGTGGGTAATAAACTGCGAAATACCGATACGAAACACATCTTTTTTCTTATCTGCCTTCAGCTGATGCAAACTGATCAGAGAGGTCAAGAGGATCCCCACTACCAAGAGGGGTGCTAGTAATTTTCGAACAACTTTCATAATGAAACTCCTTCTCAGAAAAGATAATACTCAATGAAAATCAAAG
>NZ_AICU01000034.1:0-3997 GCF_000257865.1 Streptococcus mitis SK575
ACTTGAACGCGGGAAAGTTGAAGGAAGTTTGTCTATGCTACTAAATCTCGTTCGCCAAGGTCTTCTAACACCTGAGGTTGCCAGCCAGCAATTGGGCATGAGCGTCGCGGAGTTTGAGGAGCTCTTGTAAGACCATACAATCACTAATAACATAAAAGTGAACAAAGCTGAAACATCGTTTTGTTCACTTTTTTCTTCTTTTCAATAGAACTCTCACTATAGTCCATATCACAAAAAGAGAAGGTCATAAATCCTTCTCTTTTATATTTTTAATTAATTAGTTTTTGCGTTTCACAAATGGAAGGGCACCAAAGAATAATCAAAGGAATCCTAATGATGTAACCACAACATTATCTTTTCCACTAGTATTTGGAAGTTCTTTCTTATCTGCTTCTTTTGCAACTGGAGCCTGATAAGTATTATATCAGCAAACATCTGCTATAAATAACTAAGCTAAAAATCTCCTAGTGACATAAACTAATTCAAACTACACCCATTCACCGTTTCCATTTACAGTATAACCATCTACAGTAGTGTTCACCGCCAAAGCTCCTGATGGGTATGAATAGTACCACTTACCATCTACTTTGAACCAGCCTGTCTTCATTGCACCTGAGCCATCTAGATAATACCATGTACCACTTTGGTTCAACCAGCCGGTTTGCATGGCACCTGAATTATTGAGATAATACCAATTACCATCTACAAGTTTCCAACCTGTCTGCATAGCACCTGAGCCGTCTAGATAATACCATGTACCATTTTCTTTTATCCATCTAGTACTCATTTTACCTAAACTGTCGAGATGGTACCAACTACCATTTATAAGTTTCCAACCAGTTTGCATGGCACCTAAATCGTTTAAATAATACCAATTACCATCAACTTGTTTCCAACCAGTTCCCATCACACCAGTTTCATCCAAGTAATACCATGAACCATCTTTGACCCAACCTGTCTTCATTCCATCTTCTTTAGAGAAATAATACCAGTCACTGTCAATCTTTTGCCAGCCAGTAACTTTTTTACCATCCCTGATATAGTAGACTTTACCATTTTCGGTTTTGAACTGTCCCACGCTTGCATTCGTACCTTGATTTTGGTTATTGCTTGCACCATTATTGGCATTAGCATTATTTGGGTTGCTATTTCCACTATTATTCACATTACTATTGTTAGTCGTTCCAGTATTATCTGTAGATTTTTCTGGTGTATACACATGGAAAAGAACACCATCTACCAATTTACCAGTAGAGTATTTATATTTTGGAATATCTGGATGACTTGTATCTGATGCTGCAGTTCCTGTACGGGGAGCCTTAATATCAATAGGGATATCACTACCCTTTTTGTATTCTACAAAACGAACTGTCTTTATTGTTATAGAATTTGAGCTAGATGTTGAACCGTGATTATTATCAGTACTAGCACTATTGTTTTGGTCATTATCTCTATGATATGGATTTGTTGGAATACTATTCGTGCTACTTGTGGTATCAGTAGGAGCATACATATGATAAAGAATACCCTCTTCCTCTCTACTGCTAGTATATTTATAATTAGCAATATCTGGATGACTTGTATTAGATGCAGCTGATCCTGCAAGAGCTTCTTTAATATCAACTAGTCTACCATTTTGGAATGTTACAAAATGAATTTCCTTAAATGATGAAGCCGATTGAGCACCTGTGGACGATGCACCAGTTCCTGTACTTGCAGCGCTTACTGGCTGAACTGCACCTATAGCTAGCACTGAAGTAGCTAGCAAGATACCTGTAAGTGTTTTCTTCATAAGAAAACCTCCTTGTTAACCTATTAAATTTATTTCATTATATTCCTTTTCTATAATTAATGCAATAAAAAACATAAAAAGTGTAGAAATATTTAAAGGTAAAAAGCTCTTCTTTATGTAGCATATCTTTAATACAATTCCTCATGCCCCAATAACTAGACTTGTCAAAAAAAGAAAAAACTAGGAGATTGTTCTCCTAGTCTTATTTATATATCGGTATTATACCAACTCACCACTTGCGTTAACTGTGTAACCGTCAGGAGTAGTTGTATTTACAAGCAAAGCACCTGAAGCATTTAGGTAGTACCAGTGACCACTTACATATTTCCAGCCTGTTTGCATTGCACCTGCACCATCTAGGTAGTACCAGTGACCACCTACATATTTCCAACCTTTTTGCATTGCGCCTGAACCATCTAGGTAGTACCAAGTTCCGTTGTCTTTAACCCAACCTGTTTGCATGATACCATCTTTATCTAGGTAGTACCAAGTGTCGTTATCTTTAAGCCATCCAGTTGCTTTATTTCCTTGAGCATCTTTCAAGTAAGTCCATTGACCTTTAGCGTTTTTAGCCCAACCTTGAGTAGCTTGACCATGCTCTCTAAAGTAACGAGCATTTCTTTGCTCAGGTGTTTCATTCAAGATGTAGTACTTACCTTCTTTTTTAGCAGCTGTATTCCAAACTGTTTGGAAATGTTTAATCGCTTCATTTCTAACCTTAGCATATGCTTCATCGTAAGCTGTCTTAGCTTTAGCAACTGCTAATTTGTATGGAGCTAAACGTACATCACGGTCATGAGCAAAATTTTCTGGAGCATTTTCTGCTTTACCATACTCTGCTAAAGTTTTGTTAAATTCTGCCTCAGCGTTTGCTAATTCTGCTTGAACTTTTTCAAGTTCTGCTTTCTTCACTTTGAGGTCTTCATTGTGAGCTGCGATATATTCATTAACTCTCTCAGCAGTAATAAATTCTGTTTGACTGTTATAAACATCATACTTTCCACCATCCACTAATGGTTGATCGTATGCACCTGGAAGGTTAGCCCCACCATTAACGTCTGCTGAAACAGCTTGAACAGCACCAAATGCTGCAAGAGCGACTGCGCTTGTCAATAAAACTTTTTTCATCGTTTTATCTCCTTTGTTTTTCATTATATTATTTTTCGTAAGACTATCTTACTACCATACAGTATATAAATATTTGCAGGATTTGTCAAGAGTTTTCTTATGTTTTTTAAACTTTTTTCCTATTTCTTCGAAAAAAGGAGAAGAAAACTTATTCGCGCAAAAATTCCCCCTGAAATACTCTAGCTTCCAAGTTGACATTTCGCAACTACTCATCCCTCAGATGATATCTTTTATATCCAAACTATATAGATAGTTAGACAGAACTTACTTCCTTGGTATTATCTTACAAACCCTTGTAAAAGTCAAGTAAAAACGGCAAGTATTTGGATAACACTTGCCATTTCATAAACTTCCTACTATTAGATAAAAGATCGAACTCACAGTAAAGCCTCAAACTCAGCTACTGTCATACCTAACTGCTGGCTGGCAACCTCAGAAGTCAGAAGACCTTGACGGACCATATCTAAGAAAGCAAAGAGTTTCCCACGTTCTAAACCTTGTTCAATACCCTCAGCTCGACCACGTTCAAGACCACGCTCTAAACCTTGTTCGATACCTTCCGCCCTAGCTGTTTCCAAAGCATAATCCTGTGCCAACAATGCCTGTTCTTCGCGCATACGTAGTTGACTAAACATCTTCCTGTCCTCCTCGGACCAGCTCTTGTAGTCTAGCAGTTGGTCTGCCTGGCTGATGGCTCGCTCGGGTTGCTGGGTAAAGGGTTTGTTCCCGAAAAACTCCAACCACGGTTTACGAACCTCGTCTTTGCTGGTTTCTCTGTATTTTTTTAATTCCAAGAATGCCATCTTAACCAGATGGTTTTCCTGACCGTTAGTGCTGGTCTTATAACAGCGCTTCAAACTCCGCTACTGACATACCCAATTGTTCACTCGCGAATTCGGAAGTTAGAGCATGTTGGCGAACCATGTCCAAGAAAGCAAAGAGTTTTCCTCGTTCAATCCCCTCAGTTCGACCACGCTCCAGTCCCTGTTCTAAACCTTGTTCAATTCCCTCTGCTCGTCCACGCTCTAAACCTTTCTCCTCAGCTTGTTCCAAGGCATAGTCATGCGCTAACAAGGC
>NZ_AICU01000035.1:0-5531 GCF_000257865.1 Streptococcus mitis SK575
AGAACTGACAAAGTCAGCTCAAAACACTGTTTTGAGGTTGTGGATAGAACTGACGAAGTCAGTAACCATACCTACGGTAAGGCGACGCTGACGTGGTTTGAAGAGATTTTCGAAGAGTATTAGAATAAATACCTACTCTATTTTCTATTATAGTCTCTTACTGGACTTTTGTCTTTAAGCAACTGACCACTAGATAAAACAAAGAGAGCCTATCGCTCTCTCTGCTCACATTTCACTCTCTGTGGAATGAACGTTATTTGGTTGCTTTTGAAAATGTTACAACGTAATTATAATCTTTCCCATTAGATTGATAGACATAGTCCTCTTTGAAAGTATAGCCGCGTTTGCTCAGCTCTTCTTTCTTAGCTTCAACTTGTTTCTTAACTGCTACTTTCACCTCTTCATTTGATAAACCTTCTGCAATTTCAAGAGAAGTTCCATTGATATCTCCTAGGAAACCTGCAATATCTTTCATTTGATCAAAGTTATAAAAAACATTGACTTTGACCTTTTGAGGAGCTGGCTGTTCTAGACTTCTACGATTTCTGCTAGCGCGCGGTTGAACTGCTGGAGCCATTCTGAAACCTGAAGTTCCTGTAGCTTCCTTAGTGAATGTGACAACGTAGTTATAATCTTTCCCATTAGCTTGATATACATAGTCCTCTTTGAAAGTATAGCCGCGTTTGCGCAACTCTTCTTTCTTAGCATCAACTTGGTTCTTGACAGCTGCTTTAACCTGTTCATTTGTTGAACCTTCCGCGACTTCAAGAGGAGTTCCATTGATATCTCCTAGGAAACCTGCAATATCTTTCATTTGATCAAAATTATAAAAAACATTGACTTTGACCTTTTGAGGAGCTGGCTGTTCTAGACTTCTACGATTTCTGCTAGCGCGTGGTTGAACTGCTGGAGCCATTCTGAAACCTGAAGTTCCTGTAGCCTCCTTAGCGAATGTGACAACGTAGTTATAATTTTTCACAGTAGTATCTTGTTCAAAAATAATGTCATTTTTCACATGATACCCTCTAGTAGCTAAGTCTTTTATCTTGGCTTGAATTTTTTCTTTTACTAGCTCTTTTGCCTGTGCTTCACTCGTTCCAGCAGGAATTGTGACAGTGTTATTTTCTCCCGGATCAGATAGGAAGCCATGAATATCTGGCATTCCAGCGAAGTTATAGCTAATATTTACAGTTCCATCTGGTTCTGATGTTGAACGTGCCACTCTTCTTGCTCTTGCTTGAACCGATGGGGCATTTCTAAAACTTGAAGTCCTTTCTGAATTTGAAGAAGGTTGTGCTGGAGTTGTTGCTGTAGCTTCACCTGACCCATGACCTATTGCTGTACTTCCATCATTAATAGTGGTACCTTCATTACGTCCATTTGTTAAATTATCTTTGTTATAATTTGGTGCTGGTAATTCTTCACCTGGAACATTAATCTCATCAATCTTAGTTTGATATTCATCCGTAGCATCTACTGCTGCATCGTGATCTTTAGCATTATTTATCGCTTCTAATCCTGCTTCTTTTAATTCTTTTAATTTAGCTTCTAACTTAGCTTTTTCTGCTTCATCTTTAACTTTTTCAATTTCACTAAGTTTTGAAGCTGCAATTTTTTCAATAGCATCTTTTCCATCTTTTTTTGCTTCCTCAAGTTTTTCATCTTTAGGTGCTACTTCTTCAGACGGAGTATCTTCTTTTGGTGTTGTTCCTGCCGCTGGCTCGTCTGCTTTTGGTGTTGTGCCTGCTGATGGTTCCTCTGCTTTCGGCGTTGTGCCTGCTGATGGTTCTTCTGCTTTTGGTGCTGAGGCCGTTGGTTCTTCAGAACTTGGGTTTGAAGCTACAGGTTGATCTGCAGTCCCTGTGTTTGAAGAGGTATTATCTGTTACTGAACCTGATGTCGCTGCACTCCCTGAATCATTTGTAGCATCTGCAGATGGAGTATTGGAAGGTTCTGCAGTTGTTTCAGAGTGACCTGTTTCTCCAGCTGGCTGTGTAGTGGAATTGGTATCGCCTGATGTGACCGGTGCTTCTTCACTTGGGGTTACCGGTGTCGAAGTTGAATCACTTGGTTGGGTAGCTGTTGAATCACCTGTAGGAGTTGTAGATGGTGCTCCAGACTCTTCTGAATGATTGCCTGTTGATGGAGATTCAACCGAAGAAGCTGATTCATCGTCTTTCGGCGTTGTTACCACTGGTTCGTCCGCTTTTGGTTCAGTCGCTGCTGGTTCGTCCGCCTTCGGTGTGGTTGCCGCTGGCTCGTCTGATTTTGGCGTTGTTCCTGCTGCTGGTTCTTCTGCTTTCGGCGTTGTTTCTACTGCTGGTTCCTCTGATTTTGGCGCTGGTGTTGCAGGTTCTTCCACTTTTGGTGCTGATGACACTGGCTCCTCTGCTTTCGGTGCTGGTGTCGCTGGTTCCTCTGATTTTGGTGCTGGAGTCGCTGGCTCTTCCGCTTTTGGCGTTGTTACCGCTGGTTCGTCTGATTTTGGCGTTGTAGCTACTGGCTCCTCTGATTTTGGCGTTGTAGCTACTGGCTCCTCTGATTTTGGTGCTGAAGACGCTGGTTCTTCCACTTTTGGTGCTGGAGTCACTGGTTCTTCTACTTTTGGTGCAGGTGTCGTTGGCTCCTCTGATTTTGGTGCGGGTGTTGCAGGTTCTTCCACTTTAGGTACGGGTGCTACTGGCTCCTCTGATTTTGGCGTGGTAGGCGCTGGCTCCTCTGATTTTGGCGCTGGAGACACTGGTTCTTCTGCTTTTGGCGCTGGTCCCACTGGCTCCTCTGATTTTGGCGTGGTAGGCGCTGGCTCTTCTACTTTTGGTGTAGGTGTCGTTGGCTCGTCTACTTTCGGTGCTGGAGACACTGGTTCGTCTACTTTTGGCGCTGATGCCGCTGGTTCGTCTGATTTTGGCGTTGTAGCCACTGGCTCGTCTACTTTTGGCGCTGGTGTTTCAGGTTCTTCCACTTTCGGTGCTGGAGCCGCTGGCTCCTCTGATTTTGGCATGCTAGCCACTGGTTCGTCTACTTTTGGCGCTGGAGACACTGGTTCTTCTGCTTTTGGTGCTGGAGTAGTTGCTGCTTCTTCTGCTTTTGGTACTACTGGAGCTTCTGTTTCTTCTTTAACTTCTGGGCTTGTCACAACTGGTGATACTGGGGCAAGTTCTTCACCTGATTCTTCCGCACTTTCCACTATTGGTGCTGATACAGGCTGATAGACTGGGCTATAGTTCACAGCCATTTTTTCAACTTTCTCAGTGACATCTGTTAATTCAAAGGTAAGAGCTTTTGTTTCCTGGTCTTTCTTGATCAAAACTTCGTAAGTGCGAACTTCGCCACTGGCACCACTTTCTTTGATGACAATCTTGTGTTTTGTGACTGTATCTGAAACCGTTTCAGCTTCGGTAAAGTACAATTCATTGTGCGGTAAGAATAAATTCTTGCCTGAAGCTTGATTCATTTCTTGGAGTACATCTACAGGGATATTGCTTGCTTCGCTGATAACACTTAATGTATCTCCCCACTTAATGACATACTTAAATAAATCACCTTCTTTTTGAATATCAGCTTTTACTTCTGCAACTGTTCTGGCTACCCAAACACCATCTTGTTCGTTAGCTGAAACAGTTGGAGCTAAAAAGCCCAGACCCAATAAAATCACACCTGTCGCAACAATTGCACCAGTTCTTAATTTTCTAAAGCCACGTAGGGATAATGTCCCTCTAACATTTGTTTGTCTCATAATGTTTATTTTTCCTCACTATTCTATATTTTCCAAAGTAGACCCTACCTAAGTCTACTAGCCTATGTTTGCAATATGGATAGGCTTCTACAGATTTATCCATCTATTTTCAAGATAACATTTCTATAGATTTTTATGCACAATTCCATATATAAAATGTGAAATTCCTTTCTAATAAATTCCATAGTTTTAGTATATCATATTTAAACACTAAAGTACAAAGAAAGCAACTGAAAGCAATGATTTTCACCACTGCTTTCGGCTCTATTTTGTATTGTTAAATATCCATTCTCTATCCACCATTCTGGAATAGAAAAACAAGATGCAATCTTTATTCCAGACTAATTTTTTCAAACTTATTCACTATCCAGCAGAAGCTCTTTTGGTTGTTTTCTAAGGAGATTGCTTGAAGCAAGCACCATAACGAGAACCACTAGAACTAAAGCAAGGACAAAGACGATGATAAAGTCTGATGTCTGAATAGAAATATCTAGGCTTGACAAGGTCTTACTAAAGCCATCTACCTCTGCACCACCACCAAGGTTAGAGGCTTGAGCAGCCTTACTGGCTTGCTTGGCAACACCTGAAGTGACATTGGCAAGAACAGTATTTCCAATCGCACGAGCTGTGTAGTTGGCTAGGAAGTAAGCAGAAACAAGAGCAGGGATGGCAATCAAGATGGACTCGGTGATAAATTGACCCAAGATACTTGCCTGCTTGAGACCGATAGAGAGGAGAATTCCCACTTCCTTGCGACGGGCGTTAATCCAAAGACTAAGCAAGAGGGCAAGGAGAAGGACTGAGAAGCTCAAGCTACCCCAGAAGAGGAGGTTGGCCATCTTGTACATACCAGAGATGGATTGCTCAAGAGCTGGGTAGTTAGAGGAGCTCTTAACTAAGGTATAGCTCTTCCAGTTAATACCACTGATGCCATTCAACTCTTTCATAACATCATCCAAGTTCTTGTCCGCTGTTACAAAGAAGGTTGCGTCCCCATAAATAGCTGTGTCTTCTGTGTATCCATAAAGCTTTGCAGCAGTGTGAATGTCTGTGATAGCTGTATTTTCATAGAGTTCTTGTGAGTAGGTTACTGCTGACTTATTATGACCATCAAAGAGTCCCTTGATTGTCACTTCGACTGTTTCCTTGGCTCCTTTTTCATTGTCTGCATCGTAGATATTGGAGTCTAGTTTAACCTTATCCCCGACTTTCCAGCCGTGTTTGGCTGCCAAGTCCTTGTGCAGGAGGATCTTGTCTTTGTCGTCGTTTGTTAAGTGCTCTCCTTCAACCAATTTATAAGAACCAGAGACAAACTTGTCTTCTTTAGAGGAGTCATTGACACCTGTAATCATCAAGCTACTTCCAAAATGTTTAGCACGGTCAGGTGTCAGGTTTTTCTTGGTTTCTGGCGTTTCGATAAGTTCATATCCAGTCAAATCTCCGATAGCGTTGATGCGTTTAACATAAGACTCGATAGCCTTGTTTTCGGTGATTTTTTTGATATCTTCACCCTTAATATTCCCAGCACCACGTGGCGTTCCTTGATTGACGCGACGATTGATTTGCATGGAGAAGCTGTTGGTGATATTTTTAAAGGTCTCCTGAGAAGCCTTGGCAGTAGCTCCCTTGATCGACAATCCGACCAAACTCAAGCTCGCCATGAGGAGAATAATCAGGAAGATGACAATCGATTTGAAAAACTTCCTTGTAACATAGGCAAATGCGTTGTGTAACATAGGTTCCCTTTCTAGATTTTATTCTATTTTATAGTTCTAATACTCAATGAAAATCAAAA
>NZ_AICU01000036.1:0-14928 GCF_000257865.1 Streptococcus mitis SK575
TATTAGGCTTTTTCACGAATAACCAAACCACCATCTTCCATATCTGCTTCTAGGTGTTTGGCATCTAGGTGATCCAAATGGAAATCTGTCACCTTATCACGAATTTCTTGTTCAACCACGCGACGGAGCGGACGAACACCCATGACTTCATCATAGCCTTCTTCTGTGATATAATCTTTAGCCGCTTGACTGACTACCAAATCAATGTCTTTCTTGGCCAAGGTTTGATTGACTTCAGCCAACATCAAATCCACAATCTTAGAAAGGTTTTCCTTAGTCAAGTGCGAGAACTCAATAACTGCATTAAAGCGGTTGAGAAATTCTGGACGGAAGAATGGTTTCAAACGGTCCATCAATTCTGGTTTATCCGCATCTTCTGTCAAGTTGGCTTCATAGCCAAATCCAGCATTTGAGGTCGCAATAATGACAGTATTCTTGAAGTTTACTGTATTTCCTTGACCATCTGTCAAACGACCATCATCTAGAACTTGGAGGAGAAGAGTAATGACTTGAGGATCAGCCTTTTCAATCTCATCCAAGAGAATGATAGAGTATGGATTGCGACGAACACGTTCTGTTAAGGTATTGCTATTATCATCATAGCCCACATATCCTGCTGTTGTACCAATTAGCTTAGAAACGGCTGTACGGTCACTGTATTCAGACATATCCAAACGGATGATCGCATCCTTGGTTCCAAACATATCTAGCGCCAATTGCTTAGCAAGTTCTGTCTTACCAACCCCAGTTGGTCCTACAAAGAGGAAGCTACCAATTGGGCGATTACCTTCATCAAAACCAGCACGATTACGACGGATAGCTTTTGCTACTGCTTCAACGGCCTTATCTTGACCAATAACTTTCGTCTGCAAACGATGACCCATATCTTTCAAACGTTCGATGTCCGTAGCCCCCATTTGAGATACTGGAATACCGGTCATTCGTTCTACAGATTCAGCCACATCGTTGACACTTGCAGTCACTTTCATATCTTCTGTGTGGTTTTCGATTTTCTTTTCCAATTCTGCAATGCGTGTTTTATAGTTTAGAGCTGCTTCAAAATCTTCTGCCTCAACAGCTTTTTCTTGCTTGTCTTTTTCTGCCTCAATTTCACGTTCAACAGCATGCACATCTGTTACTGGATGTTGAGCCGCCAAGTGAGCCGCCGTTACATCGACAAGGTCAATAGCCTTATCTGGCAAGCTACGTTGTGGAATGTATTGGACAGAATAATCTACTGCTGCCTTTAAGACTTCATCTGGCAAGATAACATTGTGGTGTTGTTGATAGAGATCACGAATTCCTTGAAGAATTTTATATGTATCCTCTGCTGAAGGAGCATTGACCTTGACTTCGTTGAAACGACGAGCAAGAGCTGCATTTTTCAAGATGGTGTTACGATATTCGTCTTGAGTCGTTGCTCCAATCACTGTCAATTCTCCACGAGAGAGGGCTGGCTTGAGAATGTCCGCAAGCCCTTTAGATCCACTGTCTCCACCAGTAGATCCAGCACCGAGGATTTGGTGAATTTCATCAAAGAAGAGGATAATATTCCCTGCTTCTTTCACTTCATTTACTAGATTTTGAATGTTTTCTTCAAAGCTACCACGGTATTGGGTCCCAGCCTCAAGGCCTGAGATATCAATGGAAATAATTTCCTTATTCTTAATAGCAGCTGGAACATCACCATTCACAATAGCTTGTGCCAAACCTTCGACAACGGCTGTCTTACCAACGCCTGCATCTCCGACCAAAACAGGATTGTTCTTGGTACGGCGTGAGAGGATTTCAGATGCTTCTTGAATTTCCTTGTTTCGTCCGATAACAGGATCCAGCTTGCCCTCACGAGCTTCTGCTGTCAAGTTTCGACCTAGTTTAGCAAGGACACCGTCTTGTTTCATACCTGATGCCTGTTGTGGCATTTGTCCATCAACTTCTGCATTTCCTGGTAATTGACCAGTTGCACGATAGTGAGCAAATTCCTCAGGTGTCACTTCACGTCCATTAATCAAGTAACGACGATTTTCAGAACTGTATCCTCGCATACCACCCATCAATTGGTTAAATAAATCATCCATGTTATTAAAATTATTAAAGTTGTTGTTCATATTCTTTACCTCTTTTTGTTATTTATTATTACTGATATTGACTTTCTTTGACCTTTATTTTAAAAAATTTAGACTAGCTAGATTGCTACTCTACGTACTATTTCTGGTTTTTCTTTTTCAAGCAGGAGTAGACTATCTTTACTTCTGAAGATTTCTAGATTAAACATAGACCCCACCTCTTTCTATTTTACTTTAAATAAGTGTTCTAGCAAGGCTTTCATTTACCTTACGTTCATAATATACTACATTAGTCAAAAAAGGTCAATGAATTTGACTTTAATTGATCAATATTTTTTTACACTCTTCGAAAACCTCTTCAAACTACATCAGCTTCGCCTTATCTACAACCTCAAAACAGGGTTTTGAGCAACCTGCGGCTAGCTTCCTAGTTTGTTCTTGATTTTCATTGAGCATAAGTGTTCTAGTAAGGCTCTCATTTACCTTACGTTCATAATATACTACATTAGTCAGAAAAGGTCAAGAGTTTTGACTTTAATTGACCAATTTTTTTATACTCTTCGAAAATCTCTTCAAACCACATCAGCTTCGTCTTATCTACAAGCTCAAAACCGTATTTTGAGCTGACTTCGTCAGTCTTATCCACAACCTCTAAGCTATGTTTTGAGCACTTCCTAGTTTGCTCTTTGATTTTCATTGTGTATTTAACGCAAAAACACCCTGAAATATCAGGGTGCTATTCTTACATCAAATATAAAATTGCTAGGGTCAGGAGACTTGCTAGAAGCCCCACTCCCCAAAAGAAGAAGTCGACCTTCCACTCGCTCCAAGGACTTCCCTTACCAGACAATCCTCCAAGCTCAAAATGATGATGCACAGGCGTCATACGAAAAATACGTTTACCACCTGTCAGTTTGAAATAACTGACTTGCATCATAACCGAAGTTGTTTCAAAGACATAAACAATTCCGATAATCAAGAGAGTCCATTCTTGGTGGAGGGCCATAGAGATAGCTGCCAGCATTCCACCTAGGGCCAAACTTCCCACATCCCCCATAAAGACTTTAGCAGGCTTATGGTTAAAGACAAAGAAACCAAGCAAACCACCAATCATGGCAAGAATCACTAGAAGAATATCCATCTGACCTTGCACATAGGCAATAACTCCATAGGCAGACAAGCTAATCACAACGGAAATACTCGCTAGACCGTCAATACCATCTGTCAAGTTGACTGCGTTTGAAAAACCAACTAGCCAGAAAAGAGCGAAGATAATATAGAAAATCCCTAAATGCACTTGGTAGCCAAAGACAGAGAGCATATCGCCCCCACGCTCATAAAAAAGGTAGAAAATGACGCCACCTAGCAGCTGAAGAGCCAATTTCTGTTTGGGATTAAGGCCCTCATTGATTTTACGGAAGACCTTGAGAAAGTCATCTAAAAAACCAACCAAACCATACAAGACCAAAATAAACAAAATCATACCAACATTATTGGTCAATTGTTTCGAAAAAAGAGCGACGAGGAAACTCACCACAACTGCAGCAATGAGGAAAACAAGCCCCCCCATTGTAGGAGTCCCAGCTTTTGCCTGGTGCTGTTTGACATCCTCATGCATCTGCTGGCCTGTAATTTGCGCCTTTCTATAAAATTGGATAAAGGCCGGAATTCCTACTAAAGTTAGTAAAAATGTCACAATTCCAGCACTGATAGAAATAAACATATTAGTCTCCTAAAGTTAATGTAATTTTTTTAATGTTTTTGATAGCTGTATTAGTCCGAACATCCTGCTTCTGAACAACAGAACCTGAACCTTCAAATTCCAGTTCAATATCCAACCATTTAGCAAAGGTCTCGGCAGTCTCTTTTTTCCAGCCATACATGTCTGGAATTTCTTCTACCTTATCCGATAAAAGGAGAACTTGTTGGTTTGGTGCAAGATTGGTCCCTTCTTCTACAGAAGTCTCTTTAATCTTTGTTCCAGTACCTACAACGATTGGTTGCACAATATTTCGGCGTAAGGCTTCCGCCAACTCACCAGGTGAAATATCCTTGATGCTAGGCATTGCATAAGAAGATTCTGTCGTAACTTTATCTAAATTTTTGGCTGGAGATTGAAGATTGAGAGATTCTTTCATAGCTGAAGCCCGCTCCAAGATTGGGGTGGCAAATTCTCCCAACTGGATACCTGAATAATGCTCAGGCTGTTGAACCGTTACATACAAGATAAAATCAGGATTTTCAGCAGGATTCATAGTCACAGCTGAGAAAATATAATTGGTAGAACCAACCAAGTATCCTCCATTTTTCTCATCAGCGATTTGAGCCGTACCGGATTTAACTGCTACATTTTGTCCAGGAACTGTTATAATTGGCTTTCCTGTGTAGTGATTATACATAGTTCCATATAGAGGGTCCGTCCCAACTAAGATCATGTGATTTCGAGTTGTGCTTGCTGCCTCTTTGGGAACAGGATTTCCTACTATTTCTTTTTGTGACTTACGTACAGACTGATTGTTAGTATCATAAATAGCACTTATAAATTTTGGCTCCAGCATAACTCCATCATTAGCAATAGCTGTAAAGGCACGAAGCATTTGTGTTTGTGTCACTGAAATTCCTTGCCCAAATGAGCTTTGAGCAATACTAACAATATTATCAGCTGGAAGTTGACCAGCGTATTCATCTGTCAAGCCAAAGCGAGTTGGAACCCCAAATTTAAAGCGTTTTAGATAATCCAACCAAGTAGCATCTCCCATTTTTTGTTCAAGTAGACTCATTCCAACATTACTGGAGTGAGCGAAACCTTGTAAGAAAGTCATCATCCCACCAGTAGTCAAACCAGCATTAACATCCCAATCTCGAGTCGTCGCATCCGCTATTTTAAATTCACTGCTATTGAAGTATTCTCCACTTGGGAAGGTATTATTATCAATAGCAGCAGCGAGCGTCATGACCTTCATGGCTGACCCTGGCTCATAGTTACTTTGATAGAGGATATCACGCCAAACAAAGTCCTTAGTGATTCCTTCTTTAGTATCTGCATTAAAGGTCGGTCGTTGGGTGGTAGCAAGGATTTCACCGGTCTTTGCACTGACCAAGGTCGCGGTCATGTACTTACCTTTTTCTTTTTCTAGAAAGGCATCCATTTGGGTTTCCATGAAGGACTGAAGGGTGCTGGAAATAGTCGTATAAACATCCTTGCCATCTACCGTTTGTTGGGAAACTTGTTCTGTTCCAGGGACAATATTACCCAGACGATCTTTTTCATAGGTAATAATACCGTCTGTCCCTGCAAGAATACTGTTCAAGGAACTCTCCATTCCAGAGGTTCCCAGCAAGCTCTTGCTGCCATCTTCATTTTCATGGAGCTGAGCTAGACCGATAAAACTAGAAGCAAATTGTCCGTTTGGATAACTTCTGTTAGGGCTAGTTGTAAAGTCAATCCCTTCCACACTAGCATCTTTCAAATCTTTTTTAATAGCCATCATATTGGCATATGTAATCCCATTTCCTTTTGCACCAAAGGAAACCTGGGTCAGATTTGGTTGAGCCAGTTGCTCTTTCACATAAGCCTCATCCATATCCAAATACTTATGGAAAATTTCTGCTACCTTATTAAACTGCGAATCCTCTACATAAAGAATTTTTCCCGTTGCTGACTTGTATTTTTTGTCAATAACAGCATAGACATTATAAGAGGTCGCATCTTCTGCGATAGGCACTCCATTTCGGTCATAGATAGTTCCACGCTTGGCAGGAACTGTTCGGGTTGTTTGGTGAACCTTTTTAGCTTCTTTTACTAAGTCAGTACCAAATATATTACCTTTCGCGATAATATAAGCAAAATTGGCCAAAAAGAGACCAAAAAGGGCAACCGCTACAAAGCTGAGGTACTTACCAACTATCCTACGGTTTTTTGCTGGAGATTTACGATTTTTGATCGCAAATCGGGTTATTTTTTCTGTCCATTTCATATCTTACTCCGCTGTTCGGATATTTTCATTATTCAATTTCAAATCTTTTTTATCTGCAATCTCTTTCAAACGCTCTGAACGAATCAATTCATTCACTTCCTGCTTGGCATCGTCCAGCTCTGTTTTCTTCTCCTCTATCTGCGCATTGATTTTCGTCAAATCACTTTGCACTTGCAAAAGTCGTGTCTGCATAAAGATGATACTCACTGCTAAAACGAGAGCTGTAAATGCGATGGAAAGATAAAAAGCCTTCTCCACACGTGAGAATTTTTTGATACGATTCTGCAAGAATTGACTGGTTGTTTCTTTCTTATCTACCATTTTTTCCTCTTACTTGTGAATTTTTCTGGCCACGCGCAACTTAGCTGAGTGCGAGCGGTTATTGGCTTCTAACTCTTCTGCACTTGGCAAGATTGGCTTACGGGACACCAATTCCATCTTAGGCTTGAGATCATCTGGGATGAAAGGCAAACCTTTTGGAACTTCAACCGTTGAAGCTTCCTTGAACAATTGCTTGGTCAAGCGGTCTTCTAGTGAATGGAAGGTAATCACTGAGATTCTACCATCTAGAGCCAACATATCCATAGCCTGCTGGATAGATTCATCTGCAGCTCCCAGTTCATCATTGACTTCAATCCGAATAGCTTGGAAAATCTGCTTGGCAGGATGGCCCTTCTTCTTGAGCTCCTTAGCAGGCTTAGCCGACTTGATGATCTCTGCCAACTCAGTCGTTGTCTCGATTGGCTTGACTTCACGTGCTTGTTCAATCTTACGCGCAATCTGTTTAGAAAACTTATCCTCACCATACTTGAAGAAAATACGAACCAAGTCATGATAGTCATAGTGATTCACCACTTCATAAGCTGTCAGACTAGCTTCCTGATTCATCCGCATATCCAGTGGCGCATCCTTTTTATAAGAAAAACCACGCTCACGCTGGTCCAATTGAGGACTAGACACTCCCAAGTCATAACAAATTCCATCAATTTCCTGAACACCAGCTTCGCGCAAACGTGCCTGTAAATGACGGAAGTTATCCTTTATAAAAGTCACCATCCCCTTTTCAATGTAAGGTGCCAAACGTTTTTGCGCATTGTCAATGGCATTCTGGTCCTGGTCAAAGGCATAGAGATGGCCTTTTTCACTTAATTTACTTAATAAATATTCGCTATGGCCTGCTCCACCCAAGGTCGCATCAACGTAAACACCGTCAGGTTTCACATCAAGCATATCAATCGTTTCGTGGAGTAAGACCGTTACATGATGAAATTCTTTTGTCATATCTTATCTATTTTACCACAAATCTGACTAGCTTGCACTAGTCAGACAAATAGGGCAAAAACAAGTAAGATTTCTTTAAGAAATATGTCAAATATGCTTGACATTCGCTCTATAGAAGAATATAATATAGTCAAATATATACGACACAAATCAGAAAGGAGAACAGATGAATCGTGTGAAAGAATTTCGCAAGGAACTGGGCATTTCCCAGCTCGAACTCGCCAAGGATATCGGTGTCTCGAGACAAACCATCAATATGATTGAAAACGACAAGTACAACCCAACTCTGGAACTCTGTCTCAATCTCGCCCGTAGCCTCCAAACTGACCTCAACAGTCTCTTTTGGGAGGATAATTTTTAAAAAAGGAGCCAACTTATGAAAAAAGAAACCTTCACGGAAAAACTCATCAAACGCACTTACAGTATTTCTGATCCACTTGACGAATACAAACGACGCGAGGCTGATCGTATCGGCAATCAAGTCTTTATCATCCTCTTTTATCTGATGATTTTCGGAAATCTTATTCCACTCCTTCTGGCCTATAAATATCCTCAGCTAGTGGCTCTAGTCTATCCTCCTCTGATTTTAGTGATTGCCCTCATAGTTGCTGGATATCTCACCTACCAAATGAAAAAAACAGGGATTACAGCTATTGATCCAGATATGCTGAGTGAGAAAGAAAGCAAGCAACTACATTACCCTGGTCTGAAAGCAGGTTTGTTCTTTGGTCTATGGATGTTTTTTATAACTCCTCTTCTCGGTATACTCATAGGTGAAGGTCAGGACTATTTCCATTCTCTTCTCACTATAAGAAATGGTGTATCAAGCATTCTCGGTTCTATCTTCTTCGGAGCAAGCATACAGTTCCTCATCTCCCGTCGCATTGAAAAAGCTAAGAAAGATCAAGATGAGAATTAGGAGGTGCCTTATGAAAAAAGAAAAGAAACAGTTACGTTATCCTGGTCTGAAAGCAGGTTCGATTTATGGAACAATAATATTTTTTATAATTCAACCCATTGATACCCTAACAAGTGAAAATCCAAATTTTATCACTTCTCTTCTAAATACAAAACATATTTTTAAAACTATACTGGGAGCTTTCTTTTTCGGAGTGATGATACATATTGTCGACTCACTTCGTATTGCAAGAGCTAAAAAAGACCAGGATTAGGAGGTACCTATGAAATCATTACTAACTTTACTTACCTATCATCTTTTGTTCAGTTCTCTTCTCATCTTCATCATCGTTTCAGGGAACTTGCCATTCAGCGAGATATTCCTCCTTCTAGTCTTTATTCCAGCCCTCAACAAAGGACTAACTTATCTAAAGATTGACTCCCAAAAAACACGCATACTCAACTTAGCACTGTGCTTTATGATTATATCTTTACCACAACTGACGCTCATTTCAAGCAATTGGAAATATTATATACTGCTAACTATCGCTAGCTTATCATCTATCACTTATCTTTATTATCTCTATCAATTCGTAAAAGAAAGTCAGTAAAACCGCTCATTTAGGAGGTTACTAGTATGAAAAAAGAAGACTTCACCACTCGCCTACTTCGAAATCTCTTTCACATTCAGGGCCCTTTTGATGAATGCCGACAAGAGATTATCTACAAGGCTTGTGCCCGTTCTATGGTTCAAATCGTTTATTCTTCCTTCTTCCTCTTCTTGTTTTATCTGTTATTTGGACGCTTCATAGAGGCCGTTCGCTATGCCATGCCCTACGTTTACTCTGGACTCATTTTTTTCATTACTTTAAAAACTCAAAGAGCCGTCAAAGAACTCCATCTGGAAAAAGATGACAAGTCAGAAATTATCCTCAAAACCTACAGCAAAGCCCAAATCAAATTCCGAAGCTGGATTGTGTTTATCGGTCTTCAGATTGGCCTCTTTACCTTACTCATCTTTCATAAAGTCTTCGTTCAGCAGATGTCCCTTCCAGATTTTGGAAAGTTGCTCATGCAATTTGATAAAAGTGGTCCTTTCCTAATGTATGGCCTGATTATCGGCAGCATTTTTGGAACCCTCACCTACGGATTTCTATCACTACAGGAGGAGAAAACTCCTAAAAATACCAAACAGAAGGAGAAAAGCAAGCAATGACTTCACTATACGATTTTTCAGTTTTGAACCAAGACAATCAAGAAACTCCACTAAATGCCTATCGTGGGAAAGTTCTCTTGGTTATCAACACTGCTACCGGATGTGGTTTAACACCCCAGTACCAAGCTCTCCAAGAACTCTATGACCGCTATCAAGACCAAGGTTTTGAGATTTTAGACTTCCCTTGCAATCAGTTTATGGGACAAGCCCCCGGCAGCGCAGAGGAAATCAACGCCTTCTGTAGCCTACACTATCAAACCACTTTCCCACGTTTTGCCAAGATCAAGGTCAACGGTAAGGAGGCAGATCCCCTCTATGTTTGGTTGAAAGAACAAAAATCTGGCCCACTAGGAAAACGAATCGAATGGAATTTCGCTAAATTTCTCATCGATCGTGATGGGCAAGTCTTTGAACGCTTCTCTTCAAAAACAGACCCACAACAAATTGAAGAGGCCATACAAGCCCTACTATAATTTCACAATCTCACTATGATTAGGTTTCCTTTAGCCTAATGAATAGTGAGATTTTTTGATGGGCTTTGACTTAAATAGAAAAACACCCCATGATATGAAACATGAAGTGTTGTAAAAATGATACATTCATAGCAGACAATTCAATACTAGACACTATTTTTAACCCCAGCATATACATAGGTCCTATTTCTAGGACACGCTTTTTCCGTTACCACCCTAAAATAAAAGCTATGCTCCCGCCCATCCTTGGCATTTTCCTTGTTTAAGACAAAGTAGTTTTTCTGATTCATCGCCATGGTTCGTAGGATGTCATCAATCAAGAAAGTCAAGGGTACGTTCATGGCAGAATATTTTTGAAAATCCTCTTCAAAATGAATATAGTTATCTGAAAAATAATCCATCTGTAGTTTGTTTTCATACAGCTCTTTTCTAGTCATAAACTCCCTCCTCCCACGGTCGAATTTCGAGGACATCTGCAACCTCTATCAACCTATATCCCTCGTTTGTCCTAATAGATAGAGTCTGAGGTGATAACTCTCTCACCACACCGATGATAGTGATTTTCTGCTTCTTTTCCTTTACCACAAAGCGTCCCTTAAGTTGGCCAACATAAAGCTGAGAAAGCAAGTTCAGTTTCTCAATTGGGTTCAAATTTGTTGAAAAAACAACCCGATTTTTTTCTTCACTAAGCGAACTAGTATGTTCTGAAAGGTAAAACCCCATCCACTTCTGCATACCTGGATCTTGATAATCTCGCGCAGATTGAAAAGGTAAATAAGAACGATCAATCATTTTAGTCCATCTAATCCTCCAGCAGAATGACCTCCAATCAGCTTGCTTCTGGCAAGACTCCTAGAGGCTTCTTCCAGTGCATTGGCTCTTAAAAGAGAAGTGAAACCAAATTGTTCCCGAATGGAGTCAATGGCCGTCTGGAGCCTTTCTTCTTTTTCTAACTTGTCAACATCATCAAAGAGAGATATCAAACCAAATGACTCGTCTACAAAGCCTGAATAGTTTACTCCGACACTTCTGACTGCTCCAGAAGTGTATTTGTCATGAAATAGCTTCAAAACATAATCCGTTAAGACAGCTGTATTATTGGTAGGTTCGACCTTCATTTGTGTGTGAATAGACGACCTAACCTCCTGTTTAGAGAAACCGACATAGATAGAGACAAGGGTTGTTTTCTTTCCAGACCTTCTCAATCTAATAGCTACCTGCTCCGCCATTTCTCGAAGAATAATTTCAATATCCCGTAGCTTCACGTAGTCTCTCGGCAAGATTTGAGAATTCCCCAAGCCCTTTGATTTGGCTTTATAGGGCTTATGAACATTGCTCTCATCAATCCCGTTGGCATGAAACCACAAACGCAGACCAGCCTGACCCAGAACTTTCTTTAGCTGGTCGGGATTGCTGGTTGCCAATTCCTTGATAGAAAAAATCCCCAGAGCATGCAAGCGCTTCTCCATCCGCCTGCCAATTCCCCAAAAGTCGGTCATCTTGGGAATGGACCAGACCTTCTCTTCCACATCCTGGTAAGACCAGTTGGCCCTCATGGTCGGAGTGTGCTTGGCCTCATTATCCAGAGCCAACTTGGCCAGTAAAGGATTAGCATTTGACATGCCCACTGTAGAGTAGATCCCTGTCTGCCTCCAAATATCCCTCTGAATACGAGCAGAAAGCATATCCAGCTTGTCTTTGCGAGAAAGACTCTTATCTGGGATGAAATAGTTGAGCGAACTAGTCAGGTCAACAAAACCCTCATCGATAGAGTAAGGATAAATATCATCTGGACTGCCATAGTTTTGAAAGATTCGCTGGATTTCCATATTGACTGCGATGTACTCATCCATCCTAGGTGGCACAATCAAGGTCACTTGAGCCCAATCTTCGATGTAGCGAACATAGTCTGAATCAGTAGGCAACCCCTGCTTTCTAGCATTGTAATAGGAAAATTTTCGCGTTTTGATATCAAAAGGCAAATCATAGGCCCGACCAACATTTGACTTGCCAAAAATCTTCTTAAATAGGGGAGAGGAGGCTAGGATAAGACCAGTTGAGTTATCCGCGCGACTCATAACACAAAGCGAAGTTTTCAGCGGATGTAAGCCCCTTTTCACGCACTCAACACTAGCATAAAAAGATTTCATATCGACAAAGGCAATGTCACTTTTGGGTTCTCTGGAATAATCAAAGTAGCCCATAGGCTAGCCCTCCATCGGCACAAAGTTCCCAACGATAATGCCAACAATCCGAGGATCTTCCTCGTAGGAGATGAAAATGTCCTTGTATTTAGGATTGATCGATACCAGACGCAAGCCATTCTCCTCTCGATAGACCCGTTTGATATAGGTCTGGTTGTTGCAAACCACTGCATAAACCGCCCCGTCATAGTCAAATCCTGTCTCTCGAATCAGGGCCACTGAACCATTTTGGTATTTAGGTTCCATGGAGTCCCCAGACACCCATGACGCAAAATCATGAGCCAACTCCTCATTAAAGTAAACCGTATCAAAATTCCGATCATCGTAGACCGAAGCTCCAATCCCTGCTGACATGCGTTCATAAACACGGTACTCGTAGAGGCGCTCTGGCATAGCTGTCACTTTCTGGGCTTGCTCCTCTTGAGCCAGGTTGCGAGCATAGAGAACAACCTTCTCCCGCCCTTGCTTGGAGAGGCTATGGTAGAGACGGACAATCTCGATCTGAGTAAAATATCCTTTGGGTACCTTTAAAATGTTCTCTAACTGGGACACCTTCTCCTTAGACGGTTCTTTGATTCCACGTTCCCAAGCTGAGTAAGCCTGGAAACTAATCCCAAGTTGCTCTGCAATTTCCTTCTGTGTCAGTTTTAACTCTTTCCTCCGAGCCTTTAATTTTTCTGGTTGATACATACTTCACCTCCTATTATGATGCTTTAATGGACATTATCTCTCTTAGAAAGACTAATCGATGCTTGAATCCATAATTTCAAAACTCAACCATTATGGTTTAGTTTTATTATATAAAAAAAGTAGACAAATGTCCACTAGGAAAAGCAGAAACATCGTGAGTTTTATACTCAATGAAAATCAAAGAGCAAACTAGGAAGCTAGCCGCAGGTTGCTCAAAACACTGTTTTGAGGTTGTAGATAAGACTGACGAAGTCAGTCACATATGTACGGCAAGGCGACGTTGACGCGGTTTGAAGAGATTTTCGAAGAGTATTAATCAAACTAAAAGGACCTAGCCCTATACAATACAGAACTAAATCCTTTGAATAAATAATTGATCTAACTTTTAAAATTCCTACAGAAATTCCAGTTTTTCTCTATTTGATACCAGACATTAGTTTTTCAATACGTGGAACGTAGAAGAGTAAGATAATACCGAATACAATCGTAATTCCTCCAACAATTCCATAGTAAGCCACTTCAGTTTCGCTTGTATAAAATTTTACAATTTGAGCATTGATAGCTTGGGAAGCTGCATTACTCAAGAACCAGATAGACATCATTTGTGCTTGGAAGGATTTTGGTGCTAGCTTAGTAGTAACTGATAGACCAATAGGCGAAATCAACATTTCCCCCACAATCACAATAGCCCAACTCATAATCAACCAGAAAGGACTGACCTTAATATCTGTCCCAAAGAGCATTCCTGGTAACATCATCCACAAGAAGGATAAACCTGCTGCAAATAAACCGTAAGCAAATTTCTTAGAAGAGGACGGTTGCTTTTTACCCATTTTTCCCCACAACCATGCAAAAATCGGCACATAAATCATAATGAAAAGTGGATTGATACTTTGGAAGAAACTAGATGGGAAATGAATCTGATTCTCAAATACATTAAAGTAAAGTCGAGTTTGATCATCCGCAAATAGAGCGAGAACAACAGATCCCTGCTCCTCAATAGACCAGAAGAGTACTCCAGCGATAAATAAAGGAATGTAGGCAAACACTCGGGATCTCTCAGTAGCAGTTATTTTATGACTAGATAAAATTTTGAAGAAATAGTAGATTGGAATGATTACCGCAATCACTGTAAAGATATTAACAATCATATCCACGTTAAACTGGTGAGTAAAGACTAAACCTATAACCACGAGAATAACCATGACAAGTGTAATCAGCAAGCGTTTAATCAATGTCTGCTGGTCCTTCTGTGAAAGGGGATCAGTGGGGTAAAGACTTGATTCAGGCAGGTATTTCTTCCCATCTAAAACATACTTCACCAGACCAAAGAACATCCCAACGGCAGCTAATGAGAAACCTAGATGGAAATTGACTTCCTGACCTAGATAACCTACTAGATAAGGGGCAACGAAGGCACCTAAGTTAATACCAAAGACAAAGATACTAAAACCTGCATCTCGTCTATCATCCTCTTTCTCATAAATTCCCCCAACCATATCTGAGATATTGGGTTTTAAAAATCCAGTACCAAAGATAATCAAGGCAATAGAAAGATAGAGAGCCACTTGTCCAAAAGGTGTTGCCAAAGCAATATGCCCTAGCATAATCAAAATCCCACCGTAAAAGACAGTCTTACGGCTTCCTAAAATACGGTCACTGACAAAACCACCGACAACCGAGGACAAAAATACCAGCGAGCCATAAATCGCCATAACCGATGCAGCTGTGGTCTTATCCATTCCCAATCCACCATCTTGCACACTATAGTACATATAGTAAAGTAGGATAGCTCGCATCCCATAGTAAGAAAAGCGTTCCCACATCTCTGTAAAGAAGAGGGTGGACAAGCCCATAGGATGTCCAAAAAATGTTTTCTGTTTTTCCATATATATTCTCCTTTAACGATATAATAATTCATTTTACAGAATTTTCAAACAAATGTCAAACAAATCCTGTTTATTTTAGAAAATTTTCTGAAAAAATCACACGTCTCATACTTAATTCCATCATAAAAATCCATTTCAGACTAACTTCCACTTCGGTCAGGCAAGTGGAAGTTACTTTGAAAAATCACCTTTAAAAATTTGCTCTTGTTTAGTTTATACTCAATGAAAATCAAAG